>JAFZML010000023.1 GCA_017553255.1 Bacteroidales bacterium
CAATACCTGATTTTGAAAACCTTTATATAGTAGTGTATGTTTTGGAGGACGGAAAGGCGGTAAACGCCATCCGGCTCACTCCAGGAGAAATCATTCCATTTGAGTATGAAAAGACTGAATGAAATTTTGCCGGCGGCGTGTGTCTGCCTTGCAATGCTTTTTGCCTCCTGCACGAAGGCTCCGGAACCGGTTCAAGAAAATGAGCCCTCTGGCCAGGAAAATGACCCTTCAGGCCAGGGAGACGGCCAGGAAGATGTTACCTTCACCCCCGAAGACCTTCAGATGGTGGATCTTGGCCTTTCAGTAAAATGGGCGTCCAAGAACCTTGACGCTGCCGCCCCGGCAGATGCCGGCGGCCGCTTTGCCTGGGGAGAATTAAAAGCCAAGGAAAGCTTTTCCTGGGACAATTATGCCTGGGGAGAGGATATGAGTAAGTATAATGCCGATGATGGGAAACTTGTCCTGGATCCGGAGGACGATGCCGCCCAAATGGCCCTTGAAGGCTATTGGCGCATGCCCACCAAGCAGGAATGGGAGGAGCTGAAGAGCACTTCCAACTGCTCATGGAACTGGGAAACCAAAAACGGCATTTCCGGCTATACCGTAACCAGCCTCAGGAACGGGAACTCCATCTTCCTGCCATGCGCCAAGGCCGCTACGGAGGCCTCTTATTGGAGCGCCTCGCTTTCCGGGAACGCCGTAAGGTCCGCCTATATGCTCACTTTTGACGAAGGAAAGACAAGCGTACTTATATCGGCCAGAAAAACAGGCCTCTTTATTCGTCCTGTCAATGGGGCCGAATTCCGCATAGTGACGCCCGCCGCCACCATCATGCATAACACGGAAACCCTTGACGTGGAAGTTGTCAGCTCCCTTGAGTATCACATCACCTCCACCCCTGACTGGATAGAGGAAGCCTCCGTGGAGGAACTTGGCCTTGGCCGAAAGATGCATCACTTCAATGTCTCTGTGAACGAGACTGAGGAGAGCCGCACCGGAGTGATTGTATTCTGCAACCAGGACAACCAGTGCGTCCCGTTCTCCGTAACCCAGAGGCAGAATCAGGGCGTAAACTGGAACAAGGAGTTCTTCCACCGCTCCCTGATGATGCGCTTTACCGCCACCTGGTGCGGATGGTGCCCTTATATGGCCGATGCCGTAAAGGTGGCCCAAAGCACCCTCCCGGGAAAGATTGTACCCCTCAACCTCCACGCATCGGACAGCGACCTTGCCTTCAGCCAGACTAACACGCTGGCAAATCAGTATAATATTAAAGGATATCCTACAGGTATCGCTGACGGCCGCGCAGAGATAAACAATACTTCCGATAGTAACTACACGGCAAGCGTAATTGTTGCCGCCGTCAAGGAAACGGAGCAGTATTACCCCGTTACCGCAGCTATCGGCCTCAATTCTTCAATCAGCGGCTCTACCCTTAACGTGGATGTCACACTTTACCTCCGCAAGGCCGAGGACTACAAGTTCACCCTGATGGTGACGGAAAGCGGCATAATCTGCCCTCAGGCCGATTACCACACTAATTCTTACGTGAACGATTATCAGCACGACGACATTGCCCGCATTTCCGTTACCGCCGCAAAGGGAGACGCCATTTCTTCTCCCGGAGAGATGAGCGTAGTGGAAAAGCACTATTCCACTACTATCCCTTCCTCCTACAACAAGAGCAATCTTAAGCTTGTCGCTTATGTCCAGCGCGCATTTGGCAGCCAGACGGAAAAATCCTCCGGCAGTTACGGCGGCTACTATGTAGACAATGCCGTGGTTGTGCCTGTTGGGCAGGAGTTTAAACCGGATTACGCAGAATAGGGTTGAATTCCTTGAGAAAATACCTGCTTCCCGTGCTCCTTCTGGTCTCACTGACCGTGGGAGCGCAGGAGCATGTGCTTTCCGGTAGCATTGAATCCAACTCCCTCCTGGACCTTTCTCCCACCTTCTACTCCAACAATTACCTCAAGCTGGATTATTCCTACGGACGTTTTTCGGCCGGAATCCAGGCCGAATACTATCCCAATCCAATGCCTGGATACGACGCCTCTCTCAAGGGGATAGGCCTTCCGGGGAAGTACATTGCCTGGACGGACAAGTACTGGAATGTCACAGCCGGAGACTTCTACGACCAGTTTGGTACGGGAATTATCTTCCGCAGCTGGGAAGACCGCAACCTTGGCTGGAACAATTCCCTTGGCGGTGGAAGAATTGGCTTCAGTACGCCCAGGGACATTTTTTCCTTCAAGGCCGTGGGAGGCTTTATAAGGCAATTCCCCTGGTATTCACATCGGTCCCTTGCGGGCGCGGAGGCGGCCCTTCGTCTTGGCGGCGTTTCCGTTGAAGGCAGCTTGATGGCAAGGATGGGGGAGGGCACCCCCGCCCTCTGGTGGAGCGCCCTGGCGTCCTGGAACAAGGGTGGATTCAGCACCAGGGCAGAATACGTTGGAAAGCCCGGAGGCAACGCTCAAACCCTTGAGCTGGGGTATGGTCAGGGGAAGTTTTCATCGGCCTTCACCTTCAGGAGGCTCCAGAATATGCTGGACCCTTACGGGATGAATTACCTCCCGTCCCTTTGCATGGAGCAGGCCTATATGCTGGCGTCCCTCAATCCCTACACCACTTTTGCCGATGGCGAATTTGGCGGCAGCGGAGACGTCTACTACAGCGTCAAGTCCTGGAAATTCCACGTTAACGGGTGCTGGATCTGGGCGCTTCCAAGCGCACTTCACAATTACGACATTATGCGTATGGCCTACCGTGACATCAACATCCAGGTTGAAAAACGCTGGGGCCGGAGCCTCAAGACCGTGGCTTTTGTGAGCATCCAGGAGAATTCCCCTTCACACGGAGACCGCAAGGCCACAAACGCCCAGAACGTATTTGTGCTGGACGGCTTGTACCGTTTCCCCGGAAAGCTGTCCCTGAGGGTTCAGGCCCAGTATTTGTACTCTCAGGAGCTAACCCGTGACTGGATGGCCGGTTCCGTGGAGCTCTCATCCGTAGACGGCTGGAGCGTCCATGTGCAGGATATGTACAACCACGGGGATACAAAGGAGCATTATTATGAGGCCGGGGCGTCCTACACCCGCGGCGGTTTTAAGGCAGACCTTGCTTACGGTCACCAGCGTTCCGGCATGATTTGCTCCGGCGGCGTTTGCCGGTGGCAGCCGGAATACACGGGAGGAATACTCAGGCTTGCCTATCATTTTTAGAGAAGAGTATGAAAAAGATTATAGTCATTCTAGCAGCTTTGATGCTGGCCGCTACGGGAGCATCGGCCCAGGATTATTCCAAAGTGGAAATCCAGACCATGGACGGAGGAAAAACCACTCCCGCCCAGTGGGTAGACCACAAAACCCCTTACGTGGTGTCTTTCTGGTTTGTGACCTGCAAGTACTGCATAGAGGAGATGGATGCAATAACTGAGGTTTTTGACTCCTGGCAGGAGGAAAAACCGTTCCGCTTCATTGCCGTGTGCACAGACGACACCCGTTCCCTTGCCAAGGCAAAGGCCCTTGCCCGCGGCCGCGGCTGGGACGGCTTCCAGTTCTATTTTGACGTGAATAAGGAGCTTGCACGCGCCATGAAAGTGACTTCATGCCCGTACGTCTTCCTCTTTGACAAGGACGGCAAGCTGGTCTATTCCCACATGGGATACACTCCCGGAGACGAGGAAGTGCTTTTCTCAAAGATCAAGGCGCTTTAGACCTTCCAAACCTTCAGGTACTCCTGGAGGGCCCACATTTCGTCACGGAAACGTGCGGCGGCGGTGAAATCAAGATCCGCCGCCGCTTTCTGCATCTTGCGGCGGGCTTCTTCTGCGGCTTTCTCTACCTGCTCACGGGACATGGAGCGGATAACGGGATCCTGGAGCACTGCGGCAAGGTCTGCGGCAATGTAGCCGTCAACGTAGGCCGATGAGCTTTCCCTCCGGGCGTCGTGGCCAAGGCCCACACGCACGTCTCCCTTGCCCAGCTCTGAGGCCGACGGAACATATTCCGGGTCTGAGACGCTGTCGCGGGCGCTCACGTGGCCGGTGACGCTGTTCTGGAGCACGGGGTTCAGGAAGCCGCTCACGTGGGTGGTGTCTTCTCCGGATTTCACCAGTTCCGTCATGAGAGGATTTGCGTGGGCTGCAACCTGCTTTGGCGTGATGCCGTGCAGCTTGTTGTATTCCATCTGCTTGGCCCGGCGGCGGGCGGTTTCCCGTATGGTCTCGTCCATGGATTCCGTAACGGTGTCGGCATACATTATCACAAGACCGTTGAGGTTACGGGCGGCGCGGCCGGCGGTTTGGGTGAGGGCGCGTCCGCTGCGGAGGAACCCTTCCTTATCGGCATCCAAAATAGCCACAAGGGATACCGTGGGGATGTCCAGACCCTCACGTAGGAGGTTTACGCCAATCAGGACGTCAAAGAGGCCGTTTTTGAAATCCTCTATTATCTCTACGCGTTCTGCGGTGTCTACGTCGGAGTGGATGTAGCGGCAGCGGATGCCGGTTTTGGTGAAATAGCTGTCCAGTTCCTCCGCCATTCGCTTGGTGAGGGTGGTTACAAGCACTCGCTCGTCTCTTTCGGCCCTTATCCGGATCTCTTCCATTAGGTCATCCACCTGGTTTTTGGTGGGCCTGACTTCAATTGGCGGGTCCAGGAGGCCGGTGGGGCGCACAATCTGCTCCACCACAAGGCCGCCGCTCTTTTCCAGCTCATAATCGGCCGGAGTAGCGCTCACGTATACGGTTTGGCCGGTGATGGATTCAAATTCATCGAAGGTGAGGGGACGGTTGTCGCTGGCGGCAGGGAGACGGAAGCCGTATTCTATGAGGGTTTCCTTGCGGGAATGGTCTCCGCCCCACATTGCGCGGATCTGGGGGAGTGTGACGTGGGATTCGTCAATGAAAACCAGGAAATCCTTGGGGAAATAGTCTATGAGAGTGAAGGGGCGCTGGCCCGGTTTTCGGCCGTCAAAATAGCGGGAATAGTTCTCCACCCCGGGGCAATAGCCCATCTCCTTTATCATCTCAATGTCATATTCCACCCTCTGTTTCAGGCGTTTGGCTTCAAGATATTTGCCCACGGACTCAAAGTACTCTACCTGCTTTACAAGGTCATCCTGAATCTGGCTCACGGCCCTGGCGCCCTTTTCCTTGGAGGTCACAAAGTTCTTGGCGGGGTACAGGTCTATCTTCTCCATTTCCTCGAAGATGGCGCCCGTGACTGGATCTATGAGGGCTATGCGGTCTATCTCGTCCCCGAAGAATTCTATGCGGGCGGCGTAATCCGCACCGCCAAGGAATATGTCCACGGTGTCACCCCTCACGCGGAAGCTGCCGCGCTTGAAATCCGTTTCCGTGCGGTAATAGAGGGCGTCCACTATTTTGTATAGGAGGCGCGTCATGGACATGCGCTCCCCTCTATGGACGGTGACGGTTTGGTCATGGAAATCGTCCGGATTGCCTATGCCATAGAGGCAGGAAACAGAGCTGATGACTATTACGTCCCTTCTTCCGCTCATAAGGGCGCTGGCGGCGCTTACCCTCAGCTCATCAATCTTGTCATTGATGCTTAGGTCCTTCTCTATATAGGTATCCGTGACGGGGATGTAAGCCTCCGGCTGATAATAATCATAGTAGGAGACAAAGTATTCCACGGCGTTATCCGGGAAAAACGCCTTGAATTCACCGTACAGCTGGGCCGCAAGGGTTTTGTTGTGACTCAGGATGAGTGCCGGCCTCTGGAGCTTCTGGATTACGTTTGCCATGGTGAAAGTTTTGCCGGAACCTGTTACGCCAAGCAGCGTCACGTCCTGCACACCCTGGCTCAGGGCCTTGCACAACTGGTCTATGGCTTCCGGCTGATCACCGGAAGGAGAGTAGGGAGATTTGAGTGAAAAATTCATCCTGAAGTGCTTCTGTGCAAAGATAAGCATTTAAAAAAATATTTAAAAAAAAGCCGCAAAAATTTGTTCTCTAACAAAAAATGCTTACATTTGCATTGATTATCCCCAACAGGGTATATTTAAACGGCAAAAATTATTAACGTTAATACTAAATTATGAAAGGTATCAAAATGATTATTGGAGCCCTTGCAGCAGCAAGCCTCCTCTTCTCCGTGAACGCTTATGCTCAGGAGAATGCAAACCGTGATGAGAACGGTAAAGTCGTTCGTGGTGCTTATGAAACCAACAAGGCTTTTGACAACACTTGGATTGGTCTTGGCGTTGGTTGGAATGCAGGTGTAAACCTCCAGAACAAGTCTGGTATCCCCTTCGTTCAGGGTCTTGGCGGTCTGGCAGTAGACGTATCACTCGGCAAATGGTGGACTCCCTTCATCGGAGGCCGTATCAACTGGCTGGGTCTTGCCAACAACGTTCTTGGCAAGGAAGGCGTTCCGCTAAATCCCGCCCAGCACTTCATTACCGGTGACCTCCTCTGGAGCCTCACAGACACCTTCTGGGGCTACAAAGAGACCCGCGTTTGGAATGTTGCTCCTTATCTTTCCGGCGGTCTTGCAATCACCCCCGCTTCCGCAGCAGAGTGGATTTACGGTGGTGGTATCCTCAACCGCTTCTACCTCAGCAACCGCGTAGACCTCCTCCTGGATCTCCGCGCTATGATTGCAAAGTCTTCCTGGTATGGTGTTGAGGTTCAGAAGAGCATCGGCAGGTTCGAGTTCCCTCTTTCCGCTACCATCGGTGTAGCTATCAAGCTTGGAAAGACCGGCTTTGACCGTCACAGCTCCATCACTCCCGTCGTTATCCCTGTTCCCTTCACCACAGAGCAGTACAACGCCCTTGCAGACAAAGTGGCAGCCCTGGAGAAAGAGAATGCAGAGCTTAAGGACAAGATCGCAGCTCTTGAGAATGAGGTTGCTCCTCTCCGTGAGCTTGTTGATGGCCAGACCTATCTCTATGAGAACGGTAAGTTCACTGCTGTTGACGTGAAGCCCGGCAGCCCTATCACTCTCTATTTCGACTGCGGCAGCGCAAAGCTCTCAGAGCGTGAGAAAGCTCACTTTGAGTACTTCGCCAACACTGTAGTAGACGGTGACACCAAGCTTAAGGTAGACGGTTACGCAGACAAGCAGACCGGTTCCGCAAAGCGCAACCAGCAGCTCTCAGAGCAGCGCGTAAAGACTGTTGTTGATCTCCTCACCAAGGCTGGTGCCAAGGAAGAGAACATCGAGAGCGCAGCTCACGGTGCAACCGTACAGCTCTTCGACGGTGCTGCAAAGAACCGCGTGGTTACCATCGAGCTCCAGTAAGATTTATCTTACCTTCACTAAAGGCATCCCTCTTCCCGGGGATGTCTTTTTTTTGTTCCCCTCTCCCCATATTTTCTCCCCTTGTGGTGTTGCTTAACTCTTTAACTTACAGACATTTACAGAATCTTCTGGTAGAAAAAGTTCTACCAGAAGATTCTGTAAGTATTTGGAGGTCAATTACTTGGGCTCCACCAGCTACCACCCTAGGGGATAGTTCATTGTAATGCAGTGGAGGCCGCCGTGGCCGGAAAGAAGCGCCCTGCAGTCAATGACTTCAACCTTACGGCCGGGGAATACGGCCTGGAGGCGTTCGCGGGCAATATCATCCTTTGGAGAAGCGGCGCCAGGGACAAGAACGGCACCGTTGATGATAAGGAAGTTGGCGTATGAGCCGGGGAGGCGGTAATCATCCAGATACAGTGCATCCGGAAGCGGAAGGGGAACAAGCTTGTATGGTTTGCCGCTAAGTGTACGGAAACTGCGGAGCTGCTCCTCCATAGCCTTCAAAGACTCATAATTTTCATCTTCAGGATCTTCACAGCAGGTGTATGCAATGGTATCTTCAGAGCAGAAGCGGGCAAGGATATCCACATGGGAATCGGTGTCGTCTCCTGCAATGGAGCCGTGGTCAATCCATAAGATGCGTTTAAGGCCGAAAGCGGCTTTGAGCTTATTCTCTATCTCTTCCTTTGAGAGGTATTCGTTGCGGTTTATGGAACACAGGCATTCTGATGTGGCCATCAAAGTGCCGGCACCGTCCATGTCAATACTGCCACCCTCAAGGACAAAAGGACGCATATCAAGGTAATGAACGTCCTGGCCGAAAGCCCCTGCGTTAAAAATCCGGCGCGTTATCTGGTTGTCAAGGTCTGAAGCAAATTTGAGCCCCCAGCCGTTGAAAACAAAATCAAGGATATATTTTTCACCGTTATCCCCATGAACAGATATGGCTCCATGGTCTCTTGCCCAGGTGTCATTGATGGTTGCTTCCGCAAAGCGGATACCATCAAGGCCCCGAAGCCCGCAACGCAGGAGATCGGACTTGGTTTCATCTATGTCACGGCACACAATGAGTACAGGTTCATGCCGAAGGATAGCTGTCACAATAGCAGTATAGCAGGCCTGGACCTTCTCTACTTCATACCAGAGGGAGTCTTTGTGCGGCCATGTGAGCTGCACAAACCCTTGTGGTTCCCATTCGGCCGGAAGTCTCATTTCCCAAAGCGTTTGAGGAGGACGTCGTAGGCGTCAATGCGGCGGTCACGGAGGAAGGGCCAGCCGCGGCGGACGTATTCACTTTGCTCCATGTCAAGCTCCACTACGCGTACGCCTTCTTCCGTTTTTTCAAATTCCGTGAGGAGTTCTCCCTGGGCGCCGGTAGCGAATGAGTGGCCCCAGAAGTCAATTCCGGTGGAGTGACCTGTGGGATCCGGCTCAACCCCAGTGCGATTTACGGTAATGACCGGAAGACCGTTAGCAACGGAGTGGCCCCTTTGCACAAGCTGCCAGGCCTGGCGCTGCTGGGCCTGCTCCCAGTCAGGGTCTGTGGGAACGCCGCCAATTGCGGTAGGGTAGATGAGCATCTCTGCTCCGTTAAGTGCCATGGCGCGGGCGGCCTCCGGGTACCACTGATCCCAGCATACAAGTACGCCAAGTACTCCCACGGAGGTTTTTATGGGCTTGAAGCCAAGGTCTCCGGGGGTAAAGTAGAACTTCTCATAAAAGAGAGGGTCGTCCGGAATATGCATCTTGCGGTATGTTCCGGCAATGGTGCCGTCTTTCTCCAGGACAACTGCGGTATTGTGGTAAATGCCGGGAGTGCGGCGCTCAAAGAGGGAGAGCACCAGCACAATGCCGAGCTCCGCGGCCAGCTTGCCGAAAACTTCCGTAGAAGGCCCGGGAATGGGCTCTGCCAGGTCACAGAGACGGGCGTTTTCCTCCTGGCAGAAGTACAGGCTGTTGTGCAGCTCCTGCAATACCACCAGCTGGGCGCCCTGCGCTGCGCAGGCGCGGATACCTTCCTGAAGACGCGCTATGTTTGCGGGGATGTCGGAGGTGCAGTGCTGCTGCACCATGCCTACCTTGAGCTTTCTGGACATTACTTGTATCTGGAGAATTTTTGTAAATCGGTGTCGGCCTTTATCTTGTCTATGATGGCACAGACAAGGTGATATGTGCGCGAATCCTTAGTATATACGGCCGGGGTGATAAAGTTTACGCGGCCCTGGCGCAGAAGCTTCTGGGCAACGGCCTTTTTGTGCGGATGGGACGGGTCAAACACTGCAATGGAATTGCCGCCGGATGTTTTTACAAGTTTCATGGAAGGAATATCCGTTTCTCCGTCTCCAAAGTAAATCATGTGGTCCAGGGAAATCCGCTTCTGTTCATCGGCCCAGCTTTCATTTACACGTTTTGAATCACGGGCCGAGAAGATTCCCTTCTGGATTTTGTACAGGTATTGGGTTTTCCCGGTATAATCCACGGCTATGCCAGGCCATTCCGCCTCACCTTTTTCATCGTAAATGAAGGTGCCGGCAAAGATGTGCTTGAATTCCTTGGCAATGGGTGAGCCCTCAATGATTTCAGTAAGGCCGGATGAGTTGATATAGTGCTCAATGATTACCCCGTGCTTGCGTCCGTAACGGTTTACGTTTTCAAACCATTCACGTACGCCGTCGTACAGCTTGATATCGGCCCCGTATTTGCGAAAACCTTCATGCGTGAGCTTGATATTGTTCTTTTTGGCCTCGTCATGCATCAGCTTCATGTAAGAGAGGATATTTGATGCATCCTGGCCTATTGCAATGCCGTCGCTCTTCGCCCAGAATTCCTCCGGAGTCTGGCCGATAGCCTGGATGAACCCGAACTCCTGCATGTTGCCGGGAGAAAGGGTGCCGTCAAAGTCATAGATAAGGGCTATGATAGGTTTTCTTCTCATCGCAAAATCTGTTTCCGGCTACAAAGATACTGATTTTTTGCTTACCAAAATAATTGCTATCTTTGTGGACGTATTGAACAACCTTAAACCTAAGATATGTCAAATTATCCTCATTACCTTCAGCGCCTTCAGGACGCTACGCGTAAGTACTGGGACAAGCCCGCTCTCAACACTATCGGCGGAGACTCATTCACTTACGCCCAAATGGCAACGGATATCGCCCGTTTCCATATTGTCTTTGAGAAAGCCGGCTTCAAGAAGGGTGACAAAATAGCACTCTGCGCCAATAACGGAGCCAAGTGGGGCTTCGCTTACCTGGCCGTAAATACATATGAAACTGTGATTGTCCCCATTCTGGCGGATTTCACGCCGGATAGCGTGATGGGTCTGGTGAATCACAGTGACAGTATTGCCCTGTTCACCAACGCCGCCCGCTGGGCAAAGATGGATCCGGAAAAGATGAAGGCTCTCAAAGTGGTCTTTGACGTAGACAACTGGAAAGTCCTCTTCTGCAGGGACCCCAAAATCCAGGAAGCCGTAGACAACATTGACAAGCTCTTTCAGGCAAAATACCCCAAGGGATTCGGCCCTGAAGACGTTGTATTCCCTACAAACAACTGGGATGACCTCTCAACCATCAACTATACTTCCGGTTCCACCGGTGATCCCAAGGGCGTAATGCTCACATACCGCAATTTCAGCGCAAACGTAGATTACTCCCAGCGCAACGTTCCCGCCGGAGACAAGATGGTTTCAATGCTCCCCATGGCCCATATGTACGGCCTTGTGATTGAGTTCCTCTATCCTCTGTGCAACGGCACGTCCATCTATTGGATGGGTAAGGCTCCCACCCCCGCAACCCTTCTCAAGGCTTTCGCAGAGGTAAAGCCCTACCTCCTCATCACAGTTCCGCTGGTGATGGAAAAGATCTACAAGAGCAAGGTAAAACCCACCCTGGACCAGCCTCTGGTGAAGTTTATCACCAAAATCCCCGTACTCAACAACGTTGTGTACAAGAAGGTTAAGGAAGGCCTCATCCAGGCTTTCGGCGGCAATGTTCAGGAATTTATCATGGGCGGTGCGGCCCTCAACCCTGAGGTAGAGCGCCTGTTCAAGAAAATCAAGTTCCCTTACCTTGTGGGTTACGGCATGACAGAGGCCTGCCCGCTGCTTGCATATGAGCACTGGACCAAGTACGTGGCCGGTTCCTGCGGTAAGGCTGTTGATGTGGCCGAGGTCCGCATAGACTCCGAAGACCCTCAGCACGTTGTGGGAGAAATCCAGGCTCGCGGTGAAAACATCACTATCGGCTACTATAAGAATGAGGAGGCCACCGCCAACGCATTTACGGAGGACGGCTGGCTCCGCACCGGAGACCTTGGTATAATTGATGCCGATGGCAATATCTTCATCCGCGGCCGTTCAAAGAACATGATCCTGGGCCCTTCCGGCCAGAATATCTATCCTGAGGAGCTTGAGGCTGTGGTCAACAACCAGGACTTCGTGATGGAATCAGTTGTTGTTGAGCGCGGCGGCAAGCTTGTGGCCCTTGTTTTCCTGGATGAACAGGCCATTGCCAAGTCCCTCCTGGACGCGGAGGCAAAGGCCGAAATCCCTGAAAACATCCGCCTGGGCGCCAATCGCCAGCTTCCTGGTTACAGCCAGATAGCCAAGGTGGAGCTCATGGACAAGCCCTTTGAGAAAACGCCTAAGATGAGTATCAGGAGATTCCTGTATAAATAGGCTCACGCGCGTACGGAATAAAAGTTTTGCCAGCCCGAAAAAAGGCTGGCAAAACTTTTTTCCGTCCGCTCCACAACGCCTGCGCGCTATTTCAGCAGGCTGAAGCTGCGGGCAATGAAATCGCTCAGGGCTTTGCCTTTCAGCATGCCGTTGGACAGGAGTGCAAGGTCTGCAATCTGGTGCAGGAGCTCATTGGCCGATGCAAAGGCCTCGACATCGGCCCTGTGGGCTTTGCGGACGGCCTCCCTGGCTTCGCGGGCCTTGGTCTTTTCTTCCTCTGAAGCATCTGAGGGGGCTTCGGCGGGGAGTTCGGCCTGAGGGGCCACATCGGCCATCTTGGCGTCCCAGATCTTGCCCACCAGGGGGTTCTCCATGTTCACGGTGATATTATAGCTCTCCGGCAGGGAACCGTAGAAGTTCATACCTCCGCCCAG
>JAFZML010000188.1 GCA_017553255.1 Bacteroidales bacterium
GACTTTCCTCCAATATTTGCAGCAGTACGTACGCACCAGTCTTCCAGCAGGGCCTGGTCACCGGCGCCCTTATACAGGAGGCCGATATTAAGAGGATGATACCGCAGCTCGTGCCGCATCCAGCCGTCTCGGAAGCCTATGTACATGTTAAGCATGGGCATGACACGGTCCATGAGCCGTTTACCCCTGTAATCCAGAAAGCCGAAGCGAGTGTCGGTGACAATCCAGAGGCTATCGGCCTTCACCAGCTTCTTCAGAATCTCTTCATAATCATCCTTGAAGGCGCAGACTCCGGGCGTTCTGAGCCAGCATTGATTGCAGCCCACACAATGCGCAATCTTCATCAGGGAGGTGTCCATAATCTCCACCTCTTTCCCTGAAAGCAGGGCGCGGAAGACTCCTTCAGAGACTTCTGCACCCCGTGTGTTCAATACTAAATCCATAGTCTAAAGCAGCGGTATCATAAACGGGCAGATAAACATAATCGCGTATGCTACGCCTTTAATGATAATGGTAGTCAGGTTGGTATCCATGGTCTGTGATCTATTAATAATTCAATTAATAAGGATGGTAGTGCGGATGGGTTTTGACGGAGTTGTAGGCCACTACCTTTCCGTTGTTGTCAAAGTTCACAATGAACAGCATCTCTTCGGGTCCGGCGACTTCTCCTACCATTCTGCGGTATCCCCACTCCTCGCCGGTTTTGTCGGCGTTCTTGAACAGAGGGGTTCCCAGCAGGTGCCGGATCTGGGCCTTGGTCATTCCTCTCTCTACCTGATTGATCTTCCGGGTGGCGCGGGTAGAAACGCCACAGCTACTTGCGGCGGCCCCTATCAGGAGCACAACCAACAGAATCATCATCTTTTTCATCTTTCTACTTTCTTTGGGCAGCTTTCTTGTCCACATTATTTCAAGTGCAAAGTTAGCGGATATCTTGTTCCGAAATAAAAATGGATGTGGACAATGAAGTGGACAAAATGAGGATTTTGTCTGTAAAGCAGTTGGATATACCGGACGCTTTTGCTACCTTTGCCCCTGCATTAACGGAGCACTTTATTTATCATGGCAAGACCTGTAAGCATAACCAAGGAGAAGATTCTGTCGGCGGCCGTGGGCGTAGTGAGGAAAGGGGGTCTTTCGGCCCTGACATCCCGCAACCTTTGCACGGAACTGGGGTGTGGAGTCAACGCCGTTTTCTCTGCGTATGGTTCAATGGAAGGCGTTCAGGAGGCCGTCAGGGCCGAAGCCAGCCGCCATTTTCAGAAGCGCCTCCGGGATGGCCTTTCCTTGAATCCGCCCTTCAAGGGCTTTGGAATGGCACTGCTATGGTTTGCTATGGATGAGCCGCAACTTTTCAAGCTGGCTATGGCCGGGAAAACCCCAACAGACTCCTTTGAGAGCTACATAGACACGCATATAGGCCTCAAGGAAGAGTGCCTGGCGGCCATTGGCCAATCCTTCGGCCTGCAGGGGAAAGAGGCCGAAATGCTCTACTACCAGTTGCTGCTGGTGGGACTGGGGCTGGCCCAATCCTGCGTAGAAGGCGGTGCGGCACTCAGTATCCCCCAGGTGTCCGAGATTCTGGGCAAGAACGTGCGGGCTTTCCTTATGGTGATCCGCGCCGGGGCCGATGCACGGGAGTCCTACATTCCCAACCGGGGCGCCGGGCCGCAAGGAGACGTGGATTCCTACCTTATGATCCAATCCCTGGCCGGGCAGAACCACCTGCTGCAGGAGCTCCATTCACATCCCAGGTACATCCAGGACAATGAGTGGGCCGAACTGGAACGCGTGCTCCGAAATTCCTTCAATCTAACCCCGGAATCCCTCCGGGAAGCCCACCCGGGGCTCACCAAAGGAGACCTCCGCATCTACATTCTCTCGCACCTTCAGTTTACCGTTTCGGA
>JAFZML010000189.1 GCA_017553255.1 Bacteroidales bacterium
TCTGGAGAGTTGTATTAAGCACAAAATCGGCAGGATTACTCTTTCCTCCTGTTTCCGCAATAGAAATAACGCCGTCTCCGGCAGGATTTAAAATGGAGAATGTAATATTACCACCAGTGGCATCTTGTGCAATGTCAACATTTGAAGCCGTGATGGCAGGACTCTTTGAGGGACAGCCAAGATCATAAACTTCTCCTATAACAAGTGGCACACCGTTAAAATGCGTTGTAGTGTACGTCTGGCCACCGGTCAAAGTAATCACAGTAGTAGTAGGAGCAGAGCCCGGTTTGGGGATTGCAGGGAAATAATAGTCACCTCCCTGAGTGAAAGACAGGCTTGATTTGGATGTCACACGCTGGTTTCCACTACTGGCCGACTCCAATGCTCCTGTTGAAAGGTTATATACAGGAGTCTCTGCAAGACAACTGTTTGTAAAATCTATGTCCACCTTTGTGACGCCGTCGTCCGGAATAGTAAGCTTGATGTAAGCGACTCCATGACGGAAAGACATAGTAGAGCCGTTGTACTTAGCGGTCATAATGGCCAGCGTGGGATCGTATGGTCCTGCTGCAGGAACGTTTTGATTTCTCATATGGTGGGGAGAGGAGTTCAACTTAGGCAGCGTCATTGTAGTAGATGTGACTGTTGCTGTCAGACTACCTGGATACAGGGCATAGAACTCATCATAAGTGCCGGAAAGACCGGTTTCACCGGTTTTAAGTGCAAACACTGCGGTGCCTTCTCCGTTTCCGGACTGCAGTTCATAAACAGCATTATCGCTATAGGTGTCGGAATCCACATTGTGACCGTACACACGAATCTCATCACCAGTGACCCATTTGGGTTTAAGGCCGTCAAGGGTGGTCTTGGTCTCATAAGAGCCTGGAACGTTAACAGTAAAAGTTTCCGGAGCCGGGGCGGGCTCAAGACGAATCTCAGGAGTATTATCAAGTTTATTGCAAGCTGCAAGAGCAAGGATGCTCATTGAAAGCAGGGTAATAATAATCTTTTTCATTTCACTTCTCCTCCATTAATACCAAATTGCAGAACCTGCGTCGGTGTCAGTTATACCTAGATCTTCAATAGCAAATAAGGCAGAAATGTTTTCTGGAGCAGGACTGCCTGTTAATAGTACTGTAGCGGGCGTGATCTCCACGGCGGCTACTGTTGGCGCATCATAGCGCTGTTTGTTGTTTTTGTTCATTATTATTAGTTTTACAGTGTTACACCGGTTTTGAAAATGGCGATTTCACGGATGCCGTGCTTTTCGTTGTTGACGGGTTCACCGCTGGCGACGGAAAGGACGTAGCGGATGAAGCGGGGGGCGACATCGGCCATACGGGAATCCTCCGCAAGGACTCCGGCATTGAAGTCAATCCAGCCGGGTTTTGCCTGGGCAAGAGGAGTGTTGGTGGAAATCTTCATTGTGGGGACAAAGCTGCCGAATGGAGTGCCCCTTCCGGTAGTGAAAAGCACAATCTGGCAGCCGCTGGCGCCAAGGGCCGTGGAGGCCACAAGGTCATTTCCGGGGGCCGATAACAGATTCAGCCCCTTCACCTGAAGACGCTCACCGTACTTCAGGACTCCCCTAACGATGCTCTTTCCGCACTTCTGGGTGCAGCCAAGGCTCTTTTCTTCAAGGGTGGAGATTCCGCCGGCCTTGTTGCCGGGAGAAGGATTCTCATAAACGGGCATGCCCTGCTTCATGAAATACTCCTTGAAGTCATTGATAAGGTGGACGGTTTTCTCAAACGTGGCCTTATCCTGGCAGCGGTTCATGAGGATGGTCTCCGCGCCGAACATCTCCGGAACTTCCGTGAGAACGGTGGTGCCGCCCTGCTCCACAATCCAGTCTGAGAACACTCCCAGAAGCGGATTTGCAGTGATGCCGGAGAGGCCGTCTGAGCCGCCGCATTTAAGGCCGACCCTGAGTTCAGACACAGGGACTTCCTCCCTGCTGTCCTTCGAAACCACTTCATAGATTTCCTTCAGGCGCTGAACGCCGTACTCAACCTCATCCTCAACCTTCTGGCACACGAACATCTTCACACGGCTCTCATCCACGGGGCCCACAAGCTCACGGAAAGCGTCCAGCTGGTTGTTTTCACAGCCGAGGGACACCACCAGCACGCCGCCGGCGTTGGGGTGACGGACCATGTCCTTAAGGATGGTGCGGGTGTTTTCATGGTCTCCGCCGAGCTGGGAGCAGCCGTAGTTGTGAGGGAAGGTGACTATCGCGTCCACGGAGGAATTGCCGGTCGGGGCCGGCAATGACGCCTTGAACCGGTTCACAATCTGCTCACAGATGCCGTTCACGCAGCCCACGGTGGGTATAACCCATATCTGGTTGCGCACGCCTACCTGGCCATCGGCCCGGCGGAAGCCTTTGAATGTATAAGGAGATTTCTCGACTTCGGCTTCGCCTTCGCCCGAAATGACAGAAGGGAGGGGCTCGTACTTGTATTCCAGGAGGCCCTCAAGGTTGGTTTTAATGCACTCATGGTTGACCATGGTGCCGACGGCGGCATCGCGGGTTACGTGCCCGATGGGGAAACCGTACTTTATCACGTTATCCCCTGCCTTGAGGTCTGTGAGCAC
The DNA here is from genome assembly GCA_017553255.1 of Bacteroidales bacterium. Classification (GTDB taxonomy): domain Bacteria; phylum Bacteroidota; class Bacteroidia; order Bacteroidales; family UBA932; genus Cryptobacteroides. Next base: position 2,599 of record JAFZML010000189.1, read on the forward strand.
TATCTTATGGCCGCGGGGAATGTCCATGATAAGGGTTACACCCTCTACCACTTCTCCTTTCCGCAGGTCCTCAAGGGCCACTGCAACATTGTCGGCCGGATTGATTTTTATGTACTTCATACTAGAATTGGAAGTAGTTCTTGGCGTTGTTGTAGGAGATGTCTTCCACCATTTTGCCAATGAAATCAAGCTCACTGGCGGGAAGCTTGCCTTCCTCTATGTCCTTGCCAAGGACGTCGCAGAGGATGCGGCGGAAGTACTCATGACGGGGATAGCTGATAAAGCTGCGGGAGTCTGTAAGCATGCCCACAAAGCGGGAGAAGAGGCCCAGGACGCTGAGGGCGTCCATCTGGCGGCGCATGCCAACCTCCTGATCCAGGAACCACCAGCCGCTGCCGAACTGCATCTTGCCGGGGAAAGTGCCGTCGTTGAAGGTGTAGAGCATGGTCATCATCACCTCATTGTCCTTGGGATTGAGGCAGTAGAGAATGGTCTTTGCAAGGGCGTCCTCTGAGGCAAGGCGGTCAAAGAACTTATGACCTGCCGCGGCAATCTCCTGGTCGTGGATGGCGTCAAAGCCGGTGTCGGGGCCCACAAGGCCGAACATCTTGGAGTTGTTGTTGCGGATAGCGCCAATATGGAACTGCTGGGCCCAGCCGGCATTGCAGTCCATGACGGCCTGGTCGTGGAGGAATGCGCTGCGGAACTTCAGAAGCTCTTTTTCTGAAGGGCGCTTTCCAAGGAGGACAAGCTTGAAGATTGCCTCAATCTCAAGCTCCGTGTAATCTTCCGCGTAGAAATTCTCAAGCCCGTGGTCTGAGAGGCGGCAGCCGTTGGCGGCAAAGTAGTCATGACGCTTCTGAAGGGCTTCGCAAAGGTCTGCGTAAGAGTCAATCTCCATATTGGCCGCCTCTCCAAGCTGCTTCAGATATGCCTTGTAGGCCTTGGGGTCTTCTATTGCCATGGCTTTATCCGGACGCCAGGCGGGGATAACTTTTGTGCCGAAAGGTTCCGCCGCAATCTTTTTGTGCCAGCGAAGGTCATCGGCAGGGTCATCCGTTGTGCAAACTGTCTCTACGCCAAACTTGCGGATGAGCGCCTGGCCGCGGAATTCCGGAGTGGCAAGCTTGGCGTTGCACTCTTCAAAGATTTCACGCGCCGTGGCGGGACAAAGAAGTTTCTCTATGCCGAATACACGGCTCAGCTCCAGGTGAGTCCAGTGGTACAGGGGGTTCCTCATGGTGTAAGGCACGGTCTGGGCCCATTTCTCAAAGGTTTCCCAGGCACTGTACTTGCCACCTGTGAGGTAATCCTCGCTCACGCCGTTTGCTCTCATTGCACGCCACTTGTAATGGTCTCCGTAGTGACCGTCTACCAGCCACAGCTGGGTAATGTCACGGAACTGGATGTTCTCCGCTATCTGCTGTGGCACAAGGTGGCAGTGGTAGTCTATGATAGGCATCTTCTCTGCGTGCTCATGGTAGAGTTTGCGTGCAGTTTTCGTCTGCAGCATGAAGTCTTTGTTGATAAAGGTCATGGTATTATGTTTTTTTGTTACTTGGAAGGGAGCCGGGGTATCACCCCCGGGTCCCTTTGGTTTTATTCGCTGAGATAGTGAATCGTGTAGAAGCGGAGGCCGTTACCCATGGTGGAAATCATAACCTCTCCGGGTCCAATGTTGAACACAAGATCCTGAGGAGCGGTGGAAGGATATCCGCCTGGGAGGGTAAGGACATCGGCATCACCAGCCTTCACGCACACCAGCCTGTTCAGATCCTCTGAGCTGCCGGTATTGGAAGCCCTCACCGTGAGAGTTCCGGCCTTGGGAGCCGTGAACTTGAAGTGACGGTCCCAGTTGCCTGTGGTGGTATTCACACCTGCGCCGCCAAACTGGAAGAACGTGGTGTTGTACTTACACTTGGTGGCGGCAGATATCTGCAGGCCGTCAACTGTAAGATCCCAGGTTGCA
>JAFZML010000190.1 GCA_017553255.1 Bacteroidales bacterium
AGGTTCTCCGCAACTGCAGATACCCTATAATATTAAAGCCGTCAGCCTCCGGGCTTGAATGCCCTGACGGCTGGCGGCTTGATAAGAGCGCGCTGGAGTACTAACCTCCGAAGTTATCGAAGAGGATGCTCTCAGGAGCAACTCCAAGGCTGTCCAGGAGGTCACATACGCACTTTGTCATCATAGGAGGGCCGCACATGAAGTACTTGATGTCCTCAGGAGCCTCGTGGTCCTTGAGGTAGGTTTCATTCATAACGTTGTGAACAAACCCCGCGGTGTACTTCACGCCTGCAGCGTCTGCTGCGGGATCCGGACGGTCCAGGGCCAGATGGAAGTGGAAGTTCGGGAAGTCTTTCTCGATTTCTGCGAAATCCTCCAGGTAGAAGGCTTCAACAAGGGCGCGTGCGCCGTAGAAGAAGTGCACTTCTTTCTTGGTCTTGAGCGTTTTGAACAGGTGCATGATGTGGCTGCGGAGGGGAGCCATACCGGCGCCGCCGCCCACAAATACGTATTCCTGGGAATCAGGATCATCCTTGGGGAGGAGGAATTCTCCGTAAGGGCCGCTAATCCAAACCTTGTCACCGGGCTTACGTGAGAACACGTAAGTTGAGGCAATTCCCGGAGGAACGCCGGGGACAAACTTGAACACGCCCTTAGGCTGGGTCCTGTCAAACGGAGGAGTTGCAATACGCACGTTCAGCTTGATTAGGTCTTTCTCTGCGGGATAGCTGGCCATGGAGTATGCCCTGATGGTGGGAACAGTGTTCTTGAACTTCAGGGAAGTGATGCCATACTTTTCCCAGTCTCCCTTGTAGATAGGAGCAACCCCCATATCGGCAAAATCCGCCTCATACTCAGGGATATCAATCTGGATGTACTCACCGGACTTGAAGTCAATGTGTTCGCCTTCCGGCAGACGCACGGTGAATTCCTTGATGAAGGTGGCAACGTTTTCGTTGGAAATTACCTCGCATTCAAGTTTCTTGACGCTGAGGGCGCTTTCCGGAACGGCAATCTCAATATTGTCCTTCACCTTTACCTGGCAGCCAAGACGCCAGCCTTCCTTGATCTGTTTGCGGGAGAAGAAGCCCGTTTCAGTGGGGAGGATGGTGCCGCCGCCGGCTAGGACCTGGAGTTTGCACTGGCCGCAGTTGGCTTTACCGCCGCAGGCCGAAGGGAGGAAAATTCCGTGGTCTGCGAGCGTGTGCATGACGTCTCCGCCGGGAGTTACGTCAAGCTCCTTGGTGCCGTTATTGATGTTGATCTTGACGGTGCCGGAAGGAGTGAGGGCGGTTTTGATCCAGAGAAGGAGGGCAACCAGAATCAGAGTCACAACTACGATGACTGCGATTGAAGCAATGATAGTACTTGTCATATTCTCTTCCTCCTACAGTGCTATACCCATGAAGGTCATGAAGGCAATGCCCATGAGACCCACGGTGATGAATGTGATGCCAAGACCCTTGAGGGCTGCGGGAACGTTGGAGTAGCTCATCTTTTCACGGATGGCGGCCAGGGATACAATGGCAAGGAACCAGCCAAGGCCGGAGCCAAGTGAGTAAACCGTGGCCTCTCCAATGTTCAGGAAGTCTTTCTGCTGCATGAACAGGCTGCCGCCAAGGATGGCGCAGTTAACTGCAATAAGGGGCAGGAAGATACCAAGGGAAGAGTAGAGTTCCGGTGAGAACTTCTCCACAACCATTTCCACTATCTGGACTATTGCGGCAATGACCGCAATGAACACAATGAAGCTCAGGAAACTGAGGTCTACGCTTGCCATAGCGGGGCTAATCCACTTGAGGGCGCCGGGCTGGAGAACGTAGCTGTTCAGGAGATAGTTGATAGGGAGGGTTACCAGAAGGACGAATATAACAGCAAGGCCGAGTCCGGAGGCTGTTTTTACGTTTTTCGATACTGCCAGGAAAGAGCACATTCCCAGGAAGTAAGCGAAAATCATGTTGTCCACAAAGATGGACTTTACAAATAAGCTAAGGTATTCCATAGGGCTGTACTTTTATTTTTCCTGAAGATCTTTCTGGATACTGCGCTGCACCCACACTATGCATCCCAGGAGGATGAGGGCGAATGGAGGCAGGATAACCAGGTTGTTGGGAACATAGCCAAAGCGGTTCAGGATGTCAATCCCAAACAGGGTTCCGCTGCCAAGGAGCTCACGGAAGAAGGCTACGATAATGAGGATAAGGCCGTAACCGGCGCCGTTGGCAATACCGTCCAGGAAACTGGGCCAGGGCTTGTTGCCAAGGGCGAAAGCCTCAATTCTACCCATCACAATGCAGTTTGTGATGATAAGGCCGATATAGACGCTAAGCTGCTTGTCAATGGCGTAGGTGGCTTCAAAGGACTTTAGGATCTGGTCCACAAGAATAACCATCATGGCCACCACAACCAGCTGTACGATAATACGTACGCGGCCGGGAATGGTCTTTCTGAGGAGAGACAGGATAAGGCTGGAGACCCCGCACACAACTATTACGGAGAGGGCCATGACCAGCGCGCCCTTCAGGGTGACGGTAACCGCCAGGGAAGAGCATATACCCAGCACCAGGACGGTAATGGGATTACCCTTGAAAATAGGGTTCAGAATGGTTTCTTTCAGTTTTGCATCCATGGCTTATTCCTCCTCTTCGTTAATGTTTTCAACATCTTCACCTTCTGCCTCCTCAGCGTGATGGTGCTTGCAATTGCCGCAATGCTTTTTGGGAGCAGAGCCCTCAAAGTAGCTGGCGTATGCGGCAAGCCAGGTGTCAATTGCGGCGTCAAGGCCCTGAGAGGTCATTGTGGCACCGCTGATGGCGTCTATTTTATTGTCCACGACGGATTTTCCTTCGGCATCCTTGGGAGCGCCGCCCTTAACGATATCAAAGACATTGTCCGATGAGAAATCCGCCACCTCGCTTACAAACTGAGCCTGGAAGGAAGGGTCATCCTTGATCTTTGCACCAAGGCCGGCGGTTTCGCTCTCATGGTCAAAGTATGCGCCGCCGATTGTGCGGGCGTCCTGCTCAAATGAGATGTAACCCCAGATGGGGCCCCAGAGGCCGGCGCCGTAGATGGGAACTACCGTGCGGCCGTTCTTGAAGATGAATACGGGGATTTCAGCATCTCCGGTTTTGTTGGCGCCGCCCTTGATGTTGTAATTCTGGCGCTTGAGATCCTTGGGACCGTACACCTCAATACCTTCACGGGTGATGTCAAGTTCACGGAGCTTCTCTCCGGCAAGATTGATTACAAAAGCCTCCTGGATTTCCTCTGCGTATTTGTCCAGTTTGGCGGCATTGCCAAGCTTGTCTAATTCTGCTTTGGTTCCGTACTGGGCGCTGGTGAGCATCTGGGAAATGGTTTCCGCCTTTTCATTGGCTTCCTGCTTTTCCTTGAGGCTCTGGGATACGAAGGCGAGGATTGCGGCTACAACCACCACAATTACGGTGGTGTAGACTACGGTGTAT
>JAFZML010000191.1 GCA_017553255.1 Bacteroidales bacterium
GATGGCCTGGGTGTAGCGGGTGTAGTTTTCAAACTTAATATCGGCATAGAAGAAATACTGCCACTCACGGCCGGGGATGGGAAGGGACTGGATACGGGTGAGGTTCATGTCGTAGAAGCTCAGGATGGTGAGAATCTGGGCTAGCGACCCTGGCTTGTGAGGGAGGGTGAAGCACAGAAGGGCCTTGTTTATCTGCTCCTCTGGCACTTCCAGCGCGTCATCTATTATAAGGAAGCGGGTGAAATTCTGCTTATTGGTCTCTATGCCGGGGGCCAGGATTTCAAGGCCGTACAGGCTTGCGGCGTATTCACCGGCCACAGCGCCAACTCCCATCTCCCCGCTTGCGGCAAGCTCAGCGGCGCTTTTTGCGGTGTCCTCGCTTTCCGTGAGGCGTATCCAGGGGGCATTTTTCTCAAACCAGGGGCGCGTCTGGTTAATGGCCATATAATGCGTCCGGACCTCCTTGATATCCTCAAGCTTTTGCCCCGGAACAGCCATAAGATTTTGGCCGATACGGATATACACCTCTCCCTTCACCCCACGCCCTGACTTCCGGAGTAGTTCAAAATTATGAAGGAGACCGCCGGAAACAGTGTTCTCAATGGCCATCACAATGGCATCGGCCTTAGCCTTGAAAAGGTCCTCGAAGGTGTTGCACTCTACTATAGTGATAGATTCTTCGCTTCGCTCAGAATGACAGGAAGACGGACCGGACGTCTCATAAAACAAACGGGCTGCTTGTTCGTGGAAGCAGCCCTTATAACCCTGTATGGCTACGGTTTTAGCCATTATACGGTTAGGATGTCCTTTTCCTTGGCGGCGATAACCTCATCCACCTTCTTTACCCACTTGTCAGTGACCTTCTGGAGCTCTTCCTCTCCCTCCTTCTCTCCGTCTTCAGAAAGGCCTTCATTCTTCTGGGCCTTCTTGAGGAGGTCTATGCCGTCACGACGGACGTTACGGATAGTAACCTTTGTGGTTTCTCCCTGGGCCTTTGCCTTCTTGATGAGTTCCTTACGGCGCTCCTCTGTGAGCGGGGGAACCATGCAGCGGATAATTTCACCGTTGTTTGAAGGGGTGAGGCCTACGTTTGCGTCCAGGATGGCCTTTTCAATTTTACCAATCATGGAGCGCTCCCAGGGCTGGATGGCAATGGTTTTGGCGTCCGGGGTGGTTACGGAAGCAACCTGGTTGAGGGGCGTAGCAGTGCCGTAATAGTCTACCATCACGGGGTTGAGGATTGCCGGGGAGGCCTTGCCCACACGGTAATTCTTAAGATCTTCTTCAAGATAATCTACTGCATCCTGCATCTTTACGGACATTGCGTCCACAATTTCCTTTGCCTTGGGTAACATAACTTTGTGTCTTTTGTATCGCACAAATATAAGAAAAATTTTTGTCACCCGGCGCGAAAACTATTCTCAGTTTTTTGTTATTTTTGCAAAAGAATAGTCGTAACATGCTGAAAAAGATTAGAATAGCTGCGGCGGCGGTGTTCTGGATTGGGATAACGTTGCTGTTCTTGGATTTCTCCGGAGTATTCCATCATTACCTTGGCTGGATGGCTAAGTTGCAGTTCCTTCCAGCGGTTCTGGCGCTAAACGTGGGCGTAATTGTGGCGCTGATACTCCTAACGCTCATCTTCGGCCGGGTATACTGTTCCGTAATATGCCCTCTGGGGGTACTGCAGGACGGTATTTCCTGGCTTGGAACGCGTAAGTCAAAGGCCCCGTACAAATATAAGAATGAACTCAAATGGTTGCGCTATGGGATATGGGTGGCATACGTTGCCTGCCTTGTTGCCGGAGTCCAGGTGGTGGTAAGCCTCCTTGCCCCGTACGGAGCATACGGCCGCATTATCACCAGCATAAAGCACCCCGTAGCAGGACCCACCATAATCATTGCCGCAGTTACGCTGATTGCCATTGTGGCCTTGTCCCTCAAGGGCGGCCGCACTTACTGCAACAGCATCTGCCCCGTAGGAACAACGCTCAGTTTCTTCTCACGCTTTGCAATGTTCCGCCCGGTGATTGACGCCTCCCAGTGCGTCCGCTGCCACTCCTGTGAGCACAAGTGCAAGGCCCACTGCATAGAAATCACCAAGGAAAAGGTGGGTATTGACTACAGCCGATGCGTGGACTGCTTCAACTGCATAGACTCCTGCCCCAAGGGAGGGTTGAAGTATAGGTTTGCGTGGAGGTATGAGATACACTCGGATCCTGCGGATCCTCGGTATGACAATAACGCTTCTGATGTCATACCGAGCGAAGCGAGCGTATCCCAGAATGACAAAGACACTGTCATACCGAGCGAAGCGAGCGTATCTCAAACGGATAAAGGCCGCCGTGCATTCATGGCGGGATCGGCCATAGCAATTGGCGCGGCGGCGCTGAAGGGCATTGAGGCAAGGGCTCAGGAAGCGGCCAAGAAGGTGGACGGCGGCTTTGCCGAGGTCCTTCCAAAGCAGGCCATCAAGAGGGAAATCCCCATCACCCCTCCCGGATCAGTGAGCGTAAAAGACTTTTACAAGCACTGCATAGCCTGCCAGCTTTGCGTGGCCGAATGCCCCAATGGGGTGCTGAGGCCTTCATCGGCCCCGGAGCGCCTTATGCAGCCGGAGATGGGCTATGAAAAAGGCTTCTGCCGCCCGGAATGCACCCGCTGCAGCGAGGTTTGCCCCGCCGGAGCAATCATTAAAATCTCAAGGGAGGAAAAGACTCAGTACCACATTGGCACCGCCCACGTGGATCTCACGGCCTGCATCAGCGCAACCGGCAAAACCCATTGCGGAAAATGTGCCTCCAAATGCCCTGTGGGCGCCATCAAGATGGTGAAAGGCCCGGACGGCATGATGCCCACCGTGGCGGAGGAAGTGTGCATTGGCTGCGGCGCCTGCGAGCAGTACTGCCCCGTAAGGCCTATAAGCGCAATAACTGTTAACGGTAAATATCAGCACGTATGAAAAGGAGAGAATTTATAAAGGCCAGTGCGGCCGCAGTGGCCGTGGCGTGCGCCCCCAAGACCGGGAAAACTGCCAGTCAGGCAGGCTCTGAAGCGGAAGAGATGATTTACCGTGAGAACCCCCGCAACGGAGACCGCGTGTCCCTGCTGGGATTCGGCTGCATGCGCTGGCCCATGATAAAGGGCCCGGACGGTAAGGACATCATAGACCAGGAAGCCGTAAACGAGATGGTGGATTACGCCATCGCCCACGGCGTCAATTACTTTGACACGTCTCCCGCATATCTCCAGGGCCTCAGCGAGGACGCCGCCGGGAAGGCCCTCTCCCGCCATCCCCGTGAGAGCTACTACATAGCCACCAAGCTTTCAAACTTCGGGGATGCATCGGCCAAAGCCTCAATTGAGATGTATCACCGCTCGTTTGAGCAGCTCCAGACCTCCTACTTTGACTATTATCTTCTCCACTCCATCGGCCGCGGAGGCAAGGACGCCTTCAACAAAAGGTACGTGGACAACGGCCTTGTGCCCTTCCTCCTGAAGGAGAAGGAGGCCGGCAAAATCCGCAACCTTGGCTTTTCCTTCCACGGCGCGCAGCATGAATTTGACTACTTCATGGAGCTGGAGGACAGCGGGGAGATGCACTGGGACTTCTGCCAGATAGAGATGAATTACGTAGACTGGCGCCACGCCGATGGCGTACGCAATGTCAACGCAGAATACCTGTATGCGGAACTGGACAAGCGCGGCATCCCCATCATAATAATGGAGCCCCTCCTTGGAGGCCGATTAGCCAACGTCCCCGCAGGCATAGCCCGCCAGATGAAGGAAAGGGAGCCCGAAAAGAGTATAGCATCCTGGGCCTTCCGCTTCTGCGGCACTTATCCGCGTGTCCTCTGCACCCTCTCCGGCATGACTTCCATGGATCCGCTGCTGGACAACATAAATACTTTCAGCCACTTCCAGCCACTCACGGAAGAAGAGCTGGAGTTCCTGGAGCGCATGGCCGTGGAGATGAAGGAATATCCCCTTGTTGGCTGCACTGACTGCAAGTATTGCATGCCCTGTCCATGGGGAATTGACATTCCAGGAGTGTTCCAGCACTACAACAGAGCCATCACTGAAGGCACCTACGCCCAAAGCCGGGAGCAGAAAGACTACGCCAAGCTGAAGAAAGCATACCTCAAGAGCTATGATCGCGCCGTTGCTACCGTGCGCCAGGCCGACCGCTGCATACATTGCAAGGAGTGCCTCCCCCGCTGCCCCCAGAGTATAGCAATACCGCGCGAACTTGAAAGGATCGCGCGGTACGTAGAGGCCCTTAAACAGGATACCCTTTAGTATTTTGCAAACTTTATAGTTGTGCTCTTGCCGCCGTATTTGATTATGGCGGTATACCTTCCGGGTGCCAGTGAAGACACATCCAGGTTGATATGGTCAAACACGTTTGCCATGAACGTATTCCTCAGGACCTTTGCTCCGGCAGAATTGTACACATCAATTACCACGGAAACCGTATCCGGGGAGTCAATGATAAGCCCAAGTACATTTGTCACCTGGTAGCTGTCCACGGTAACGGGTACGTCGGCATTGACTATGGCAACCTTGAACGCAATCTCCGCCTTGGCATCAACTCCGTCCTTGGCGGTAACAATTACCGTTGCAATGCCGTAGGACTTTGGCGTGATGACAACTAAACCACCGCGAATTGCAACTGTAGCAATGGAACTGTCATCCACATAGGCGCCATACCGGAGCGTTTCTCCGTCAAGATCCGTAAAATGCTCTGAAATATCAAAGGAAATCTCCGAGAAGCCATACTGGGACATGTCCTTGATGTACTTGACCACAGTAGGGGCGTGGTTGGGAAGGATGGTATACGTAACGTTTGCCGTGGCCGATTTTGGCTGAACCGCCGGGTTGGACGGCTTGTCTGTAACCATCATGACGGCCGTGTACGTACCGGCCGGAGCCTTTGCTCCCGACAACCGGAGCGTCATTGTTGCCGAATCAAAAGTCAGGGCATCGGAACCGGGATCCTGAAGGGTGAACTCTATCTCATCTCCGTCCGGGTCTGATCCGCTTACGGAAAGAACGGCGCTCTCATAGGCCTTAATGGAAATGGTAGAGGGAGAAACCGTTATTGAAGGTTCATGGTTTTCCTTGGGCTCCGGCGTTGTCCCGCCGCCGGGAGTATAGCCATTGGCGAGTGCCCATTCGAAGGAAGCCAGTGCATCTACCTTTTTGCCGATGGGTTTGTTACCGCCGAGGGCTTTTGTTGCTCCTCCCAACAGAATTGCCTTTGCGTCATCGGCCGTAAATCCCTGCTTTCCAAAGTAGGAAACTATGAGCGCAGCTACCCCGCTGACGTGAGGACATGCCATGGATGTTCCCTGCCATTCTTCACCGCCATAGTAGTTGGTGGAAATGACATTACCCTTTCCGTTATTGTGATCGGAATAACCGTCATTTACCTTCTCCGGAAGTGTGCTCCAAATACATGTGGTAGTGGAGCCGGCCTCTCCGCCGGGAGCGGCCAAATCTACCCAGCTCCCATAGTTGGAATAAGATGCTCTGCCGTCCTGGCGGGTATGTGACCCGACTGCGATGATTGGCTCATAAGTGGAGATTATATCCCATTCAATTCCATCATTACCCGACGCAAAGATAACAAGACCGCCTTTCATTGGAGAATCAGGTCTCTGGTTACCCTGAGCGTCACATCCGGCATACTCTATGAAATAGTCTACTGCCTCCTTTATGACCGGACACTGGTTCTCAATATTAAACTGCTTCCACTGGTAAATCGAATAATAGTCGTCGTAGTTGAATCCCCAACTGTTTTGGGAAATGACGGCGCCGTGGTCTGCGCCCCATTTGATGGCGGCCGCCGACTGGTTGTCATCGGCATAACCATCATATCCGGAAAAGATGGCGCAGGATTGGAGGAGAACTCCGGGGATGCCGTTTGCATAATCACCTCCGGCAATGCCGCAAAGGCCCTCTCCGTTGTTGTTTACAGCGGCTATGGTCCCCGCCACATGTGTTCCGTGGCCGATATCACCCATGTAATTTGCGTGCGAACCAGAATCCCATCCTCCTTGAGGGCGAATGCTCAGATCCCACGAGTCCCTGGCAAAATTATAACCGTGATGGCCATCGGCATCTTTCCATATATTGCCCTGTAAATCCGGATGAGAAGCATCTACGGGTTCATCAACCACACTTACGATTACACTACTGTTGCCTTTGGTGTAATTGTCCCATACTCCGCTCACATTGATGTGCCCTTTATTGCTGGAGTTGTAATAATGCCACTGCAGGGAGAATTTGGGATCATTGAAGGAAACGCGCTTCTCTATCTTTCTGGAGGGGGTAACAGAAATTACGCCCGGGATTGAAGAAAAATCGGCTACCGCCTTGGTCACCGGGGTGTCTTTGGAGAAAACAACCCTGTAAAAACGGTGAAGCCCTGCCTTACGGCTCCTTGCCTCATATTCCCCCGCATCCGGGAAGACGCGCTCTATGCTTTCTATGCCCAGTTCCTCCAGGAGGGACGGAGCGCCGAAAGCCTTGGTGGGAACTGCGGCCCCTTCCATAAGTTCCGCCTCAATGAGACTGGCCATTTGGTCGTCAAACTGGACGGACACTACGCCCGGAATCACGGCAGTATCTTCAGAGACCGCAGGCTCCGTTTTTTCCGGAGCCTGTGGATTCTGAAGTTCCTGTATTTGACAAGAGACCGCTAAAAGGGCCAGAGTCAAATACTTAGCGAAGTTTCTTATAGCCATAACGGGCTTCTTCAGCAAGTTCAATTTCAATGCGCATCAGGCGGTTGTACTTGGCGATACGGTCTGTACGGCTGAGTGAGCCGGTCTTGATCTGGCCGCTGTTGGTAGCAACTGCGATATCGGCAATGGTGGTGTCCTCAGTTTCACCGGAGCGGTGGCTGGTAACGGTGGTGTAGCCGTGACGGTGAGCCATCTCAATGGCGTCAAGGGTTTCAGTGAGGGAACCAATCTGGTTAACCTTGATGAGGATGGAGTTACCTGCACCCATCTCGATACCCTTCTGGAGGTACTTCACGTTGGTCACAAAGAGGTCATCACCTACAAGCTGGCAGCGGTCACCAATGGCCTTGGTGAGCTTCACCCAGCCTTCCCAGTCTTCCTCTGAAAGACCGTCCTCGATGCTGTCGATAGGATACTTGGTAATGAGCTGCTTGAGGTAGTTGATCTGCTGCTCTGTGGTGAGCTTGCGGCCACGGGGATCCTTCTTCTTGCCGTCCTTGAGCTGCTTGTAGTCATAGTAGAACTTACCGTCCTCACCCTTGAAGCAGAACTCGGAAGCTGCGCAGTCCATTGCAATCTTGACATCCTTACCGGGCTCCAGACCAGCGTTCTTGATGGCCTCGATGATGCAGTCAAGAGCATCGTCAATGCCTTTGAGCTTGGGTGCGAAACCGCCTTCGTCACCAACTGCGGTGCTGAGGCCACGGCCCTTCAGAACCTTCTGGAGTGCGTGGAACACCTCTGCGCCCATGCGTACTGCCTCGGCCTCAGAAGCTGCGCCAACAGGACGGATCATGAACTCCTGGAAAGCGATGGGAGCGTCTGAATGCGCACCACCGTTGATGATGTTCATCATGGGAACGGGGAGAACATAGGCGTTGGTGCCGCCAAGATAGCGGTACAGGGGCAGGCCGAGTTCTGCGGCTGCTGCCTTTGCAACTGCCAGGGATACACCCAGGATAGCGTTTGCGCCAAGCTTTGACTTGGTGGGAGTGCCGTCCAGCTCAATCATGGCCTTATCAATAGCCCTCTGCTGGGTAGCGTCCATGCCGATGATTTCGGGAGCGATAACCTTGTTCACGTTGTCAACTGCCTTGAGAACGCCCTTGCCGCCGTAGCGCTTTTTGTCTCCGTCACGGAGCTCAAGAGCCTCGTTCTCACCGGTGGAAGCACCTGAAGGAACAGCTGCTACGCCAACAAAACCGGAATCAAGAGTAACTTCAACTTCGATGGTAGGATTTCCGCGTGAATCAAGGATTTCTCTACCGAAAACTGATACGATTTGCATAATTTATTAATAGTTTAAAAGAAGATTCAGTAAAATCATACAAATATAGTAATTATTTTTGAGATACACTCGCTTCGCTCGGTATGACAAATCACTGTTATCCCGAACCCCGAAGGGGTGAGAGGATCTCATACAAAAAGCCCCGGTCCATTTCTGGATCGGGGCTTCGAAGAACCGCGGCGACTTACTCTCCCAACTGGTAGGTCAGTACCATCAGCGCGGGTGAGCTTAACTTCTCTGTTCGGAATGGGAAGAGGTGGTTCCTCACCGCTATAACCGCGGCAATATATGACTTGAGAGAATAGATTCTTCGCTACGCTCAGAATGAC
>JAFZML010000024.1 GCA_017553255.1 Bacteroidales bacterium
GCCCACACATTGGACGGTAGCAGATAGCACATGGCGTGTCCCCACTGCTCAAAGAATATCTCCGGGACCTCATCTATGCGGTCCTGCGTGAGGGCGCGTGCATAGTCAAGGTTATAGCGGATATCGGCATCTGAAGGGTCCAGCCTGAGGGCCCTCTCATAACAGAGGATTGCCGGGGCTATTTCCCCGCTCTTGAAATGGGCGTTTCCAAGGTTGTAGTACAGCTCCTTGGACATAAGGCCCGTGGCACGAACGCCCTCAAAGTCCTGAAGGGCCTCTTCAAAAGCGCCGTTGCTGTACGCCTCTACTCCGGCATGCCATAGGGAATCAGGGTAGGATTGGGCCGCCTGTGCACCAAGCGGAAGCATGAGGAGAGCGGCCACAAGAAGGGCGGCGCCGGCCCCGGAAGGTTTTTTCTTCATGGAAGAATCAATTGCGGTAATGAGGGAGACGGCCTCCGCATAGTGCTTACTCATGGCGTCGTGGCCGGCGTTAGGGGAGTAGCGGGCTTCCTCGCAGGCGGCAAGAAGGCCGGTAAAGTCATTGGCTACACTCTCCGGAACATCTCCGGCTATAAGGGCGGCCGCGATGTTCTCCTTGGTTTGATCTGCCATATCCATTGCCAGCTTGTCTCCAACAAATCCAAGGAGGGAACGGTGAAGCTCCTCATAGAAGGCCGTATAGAGGTCTTTGGACAGGAAGTCACGTGCCTGAGACAGCCTCTTCAGGGCCTGCTTTGTGGCCTTGCGGTTGCGGGTGCCGACAACATCGGCCCGGCGGGCGGCAACCTTGCGGAAGCCAAGCCAGAAGCCAAGGCCAGCAAGGAGGATAAGGGCAATCACTCCCCACCATGCCTTGGAATATACCAGAAAGCCTTTGTCCGGCCCCAGAACCGTTTTGGTGCGGATGAAACGGATGTCTTCCCCAAGGTTTTTCACGCCCTTGCGGTCCACCACCAGCGTGGTGCTTCCGGTGCTTTCAGGCACGGCCGAATTTGCCGACCGCGCAACGGAAATTGGAAGCTCTGCGCTTGAGGCGGTCTCATACCTACGCGCGTTAACATCGTAGTAGGAGAACTGCACGGGGTTAATGGTGAAGTCTCCGGGGCTCCTGGGAATGAAGGGGTATTCAAAGGTCTTTGAGCCGGAGGTTCCGCTCTTGTCAGTATTCACGCTTGTCTTGACGTCATACACCTCAAAATCCGGCGGGAAGGCAATCTTTGGAGCCTCCACAAGGGCTATGTTGCCCTTTCCGCTCACGGTAACAACAAGCGATGCGGCATCATGCGTCTTGAGGGAATCCTTGCTCACCTTGGCGTTTATCTTGAACTGTCCCACGCCTCCGGCAAAGCTTGACGGAGCTCCTGCGGGAAGGGCCGATACCTGAAGTGACCTGGCCGGAGTAGTAACCCTCTGGCGTGTGGTGACATATCCAGTGCCGAAGAAATCGTCAAACGGGGAACCGGAGCTGCGGGGCCGCTGGACATTCACCAGGCAAACTACCTCGGCGGGCTCAATGGCCTGCTCTCCGGCCTTCTGGGGGATGATAATCCACCGGCGCAGGACGGCGCTGTTGTACATCACTCCGTCTACCTGTTCACGCTGGAATTCTATGTTTGAGGGGGATTCCACTTCCTGGCTCCAGAAGCCCTTGAATGAAGGGAACTTGGCGTTCTCAAAGCCGGTAAGGTTTGCCCTGTGATAGATCTTTAGAGTTGCAGTGACGGGCTCTCCTACAACCACGGAATTGCGGCTGAGGGACAGCCTCATGAAAATGTCGGAATCTCCGCGTGAGGCCTGCTGGGATTGGCTCTGGGGCTGCTGCTGGGCGGCCTGGGAGCCGCTGCCGCCGCTTCCCACAACCTGAATCTGGACAGCCTTGGACTGGATTTGCGTTCCCTTTATCTTTGCCGTTGCGGGAGGGAGCGTAAAGGTTCCGGTTTTACGGGCCTGAAGGATGTAGGTGTATGTTGTCTGGGATGTGCGGGTGGTTTTGCCGTTAATGATCTGGATGCTTGTGGAAGAGCCTTTCTGGGGGCCCCACACCACGGTGAAGTCTTCTCCGGCTTCCCATTGGAAGTCTGAGGGGGCATTCTCTCCCTCCACCACAAATCCAACGTTGAACCTTTCCTGAAGCTCCACAATATTGTGAACTTCAACGCGTATTGAGGGCTGTGCCCACGCTGCAAGGCACGTGAGC
>JAFZML010000192.1 GCA_017553255.1 Bacteroidales bacterium
AAACTGTTTTTTGTGATTATTTTCCCAGGATATTCGTGATACAACGCCTTAGGGAATCTGTCCAATAAGGGATTTTGAGGCCGAATGTATCCTTGATTTTGGTTTTGTCAAGCACGGAGTATGCAGGTCTTACCACCTTTGACGGGAATTCATTGGAGTGGCAAGGCTGGATGTCACAGGCAGTATTGCCGGAATACTCTGCAATAAGCTTTGCAAAGTCATACCAGGAGCATACGCCTTCGTTGGAGAAATGGTACACACCCATATGAGATGCTCTCCCTTCGCTCGGCATGACAGTAAGGATGGCCTTGGCAAGGTCCCCGGCATAGGTGGGGGTACCAACCTGGTCAAAGACAACCTTGAGGGAAGGCCTGGTGGAGGTGAGCTCCATCATTGTCTTCACAAAGTTTTTGCCGTATTCGCTGTAAAGCCAGGCGGTGCGGATTATTATATGACGCACACCGGAGCGGAGTATAGCCTCCTCCCCGTGAAGCTTTGTAAGGCCGTAAATACCCGTGGGAGTGCCCTTCCTGTCCTCCTTGCAGGGAGTGTTGTAGGGCTCTTTTCCAAAGACATAGTCCGTAGAGATATGAACAAGGAGGCCGCCCGCCTCTTTCATTGCAACGGCAAGGTTCTCCACGGCCTTGGCATTGAGGAGTTCCGCCAGCTCATAATTGTCCTCTGCGGCCTCTACGTTTGTGTATGCCGCACAGTTTACTATGGCCTCTATCTTTTCTTTGGCTACCAGAGCCCGGATTGCGGAAAGGTCCGTGATGTCCAGATGCACCGTGTCAGGGGCGTCTATGACGTCTGTGAAGACGGCGCTCAGATTCTTCGCTTCGCTCAGAATGACAGAGGGAGGGTTCTGAATGACAGAGCGTAAACTCATTCCAAGTTGGCCACAACCGCCTGTTACCAATATCTTCATAGGGCGTAATAATCAACGGAATAGTCAAAAAGATCCGTAGCCTCTGAAAGGAGAGGATGATGCCTGTCTTTCTCTGAGAGAAGTACGGATGCCTCCGGGATGCCCCAGTCTATGCCCAGGGCGGGGTCATTCCACGCAATGGCGCCTTCCTGGTCCGGGGCGTAGGGGTTGTCGCACTTGTACTGGAAAACGGCCTCCTGGCTAAGTACGGCAAAGCCGTGGGCAAAGCCGCGGGGCACGAAGAACTGACGGTGATTTTCCCCGGAGAGGATGCAGGCCACATGCTGGCCGAACCACGGAGAGCCGCGGCGGATATCCACGGCAACGTCCAGTACCGTACCGCTTACAACACGTACCAGCTTGCTTTGGGAATATGCGCCCTTCTGGTAATGAAGGCCCCTTACAACGCCGTAGAAGCTTTTGCTCTCATTGTCCTGGACAAAGGTGACGGGCCTTACGGCAGCGCCGAAGTCCCGCTGGCTCCAGCTTTCAAGGAAATACCCTCTGGAGTCTCCAAACACCCTGGGCTCAATAATCTCTACCCCGGGTATGGCCGTATGAATGACGTTTATCATATAGGTTGCAAATATACCAATATTTTTGCGATTTGTATTATCTTTGCGTAGTTAAAGGATTATAGCCGTGACACAAAGGAATTACCTCATAGTTGCCCTGGACACTTCTCTCACAGCCCCCGGAATAGTTTTCAAAACCCTTATTCCCGCAATTGCCCGGTCAGGCAGTATCACTCTTCTCACAGAGGAGCATGACCCATCCATGCCACTGGACGGCATCCGCCTTATCCGGCTCCATGATTCAACGGAAAAATGGCGCTGGGCCAAGAGGAAATGGAGATGGCTGTGGTGCAATCCCAGAGACGGCCGCTGGGCGCGGAAAACCTTTAAAGAGAATCGTGAAGTATTTCTTTCTGAGAAGTATGACGCCATCATAGTTCTCACCTCCAACGGTTACTATTCGGCCCTGAACCTTTGCAAACTTCTAAAGGAGAAACTGCGCTGTCCCTATATCATATACAGCGTAGACGGCATGCCTTCACCTGTCCCCTGGCTTGGAAAAGACGCCGACGTTCACCCCAAAGTCAGCCGTGGACTAAACAGGCTTTGCGCATGCGCAAACCTTTTCATCCTCTCCAATCCCATGATGCTGGAGTATGAGAAAGGCATTGTAAAAGACTTCAAGGGCACTTGGGATTACCTTTATACGCCCTACAGGGATCTCCCGGAAGGCTTCAGGATGGTCCCCCATGAAGGATTCAATATCCTCTATGCCGGAAGCCTTTACGGGCTCAGGAAAATTGACGGACTTGCCGATGCCTTCCGCCGCTTCCTTGAGATAAGGCCAGACGCCAGGCTCATAATAGTCGGGGATGTTTGGAAACAGCATAAGGAATATGCCCGTGACCTTGTAGACGAGGGAAAAATCATCTTCAAGGACGCCACCCTCCAGATTAATGATTATTACGCCCAGGCCGATTGCCTGATAGATATTGCGGCCGATATCCCTGACGACGTATTCCTTTCCAGCAAGGTAATATGCTACCTGCCGTACAGCCTTCCCATCATTGCCATTTCAGGGGCCAACTCCCCCGTATCACAGATTATGGGCGGATTGCAGTCTATAATGCAGTGCAGCAACAACTCTGCTCAAATCCTTGATGCCCTTGTAAAGGCACAGCATATAAAAGATTGCAGTGACCGCAAGTCTCTCCTTGAGGAATTCAGCGCCGGATACCTTTGCAGGCGCTTCCTCTCACTGATTGAGGCTCAGCTCAGCTAAATCTCCCCAAATCTTTCACTGAGATAAGCCCATGATACCTGCGGATGGTTGTCTCCGTCCGGGGAATGGGGTTCATTGGGGTTATAAGGCGTCATATTGATAAAATATTTCCTCCGGGTGCGGGCATAAAGGTATCCCCGGCTCTTAAGGAAATATGTATAGACGGTGTCGTCGCTGGGGCAATGGGCCATGACATCCTCATCAATCAGATCCAGGCTGGGGCCGAAGAAATCACTCCTTGTGAGTGAAGCGCATCCGCAGTGGAAGTCCGTGTGGAAAAGATGCACGTGATTGCCGCTGACAGGCCTGGAGGGGTATTTCCGGTGCACTTTAATGAAGTCTTCCAACATCCCTGAAGGGTACAGCCAGTCGTCGTCAATGGATACCACAAGAATGCCGGGATACTTACGGAGCGTAGGGACAAGCTTTTTGTATACCTTCATATCCTCCATCCTGTTCACCTCAACGTGATGTGAATCCAGGTATTCCTGCACGGAAGTGGGAATATCAAGGTCATACGCCACGTTAAGCACCACAAGGTCCGGCTTGTAAGTTTGGCCGAAGATAGTATCCAGCACCACCGGGATATTCCCTATCCGCGCCTTCCAGGTGGTAAGAGTTACAATGAGACTATACTCAACGGGCGTTTTCAGCGGGCGGAAATGCCTGGGAGAAGTGTATCCGGGAATGGAAGCATGCCACGCCCTCATCTGCCTCAGAGCCTCTTCCCTGTTGTATCCGGAGCCTCCGGGATGCACCACCCTTATGCGGTCATCAACCAGCACCAGAAGGCCGGAAATGCGGGCAAAATGGCTGAGTGCAAGGTCCACACCCCAGCCCAGCCGGTTCAGGGTCACGTCAATTGGGCACACCTTCTCCATAAGGTCCATCCTTATCATGTGGAACCAGCCCTCCTGGAAATTTGCACTCCGCATCCTGCCGGTGAAATGGCACCTGCTCTGGGGCAGAGAACGCCCTTTCCAGGCCGTAGAAGGCTGATACAGCCCCACATTCCTGGTCCCCGCCACATCCTTCATGGCCTCCACCAGCTTCTGGGTATTATCGGCCGAAATTTCAAGGTCAGATGTAACAATCATCACCCATCCGTAGCCGCCTTCTTTCCCAAGACGGAAGGCCTCGTTCATAAGGCCGGAATAGTAGACGTTCTCCAGCGGCACTGACAAAGGATGAGGGCAACGGGGATTGCTGCCGCTGTCAAGGATACGGGTGTCAAAGTGCGGGGACAGACGGTCTGCCCACGCACCGGCATTGGCGTTGTCGTTGTAGTTGAATATGCAGCAAAGTACCCTGGAATTCATTGTTCTACTTCTTTATGAGGTACCTGAGATAGGCGTTGGGGCTTCGCCTGTAATTGTAAATGGGCTTTGACTGGTCTCCGCCAAAGGAAACCCTGCGGTGAACCGGAGACGGAAACCTCTTAGGGCAGTCACGGTATTTCTCCCTGAGATATTCAAGCGAATCCCAGAAACGCTGTCCTACGGTGCCGCCGGAGTAATGCCTGCACCTTACCGGAAGAATCTTTGACGGAACGCCCTT
>JAFZML010000193.1 GCA_017553255.1 Bacteroidales bacterium
ATGAATGCCAGGATTTACACCCTGGACAACGGTCTCAAAGTTTATCTCACAGTTAATAAGGATGAGCCCAGGATTCAGGCCAATATCGCCGTGCATGCCGGCGGTAAGGATGACCCCTCAGACAACACCGGCCTTGCCCACTACCTGGAGCACATGATGTTCAAGGGAACTGAGCAGTTCGGCACTCAGGACTATGAGGCGGAAAAGCCTCTTCTCCAGAAGATTGATTCCCTGTTTGAGGTTTATCGTACCCTTACGGACCCTGCCCAGAGGGAGGCGCTTTACAAGGAAATAGACGCCACCAGCTATGAAGCGTCCAAGATTGCCATCCCCAATGAGTACGACAAACTTATGTCTGTGATAGGCTCGGAGGGCACCAACGCCTACACCTCCAACGACGTCACCTGCTACGTTGAGGAAATCCCCTCCAATCAAATTGAGAACTGGGCAAAGATTCAGGCAGACCGCTTCATGAATTGCGTGTTCCGCGGATTCCACACTGAACTGGAGGCCGTGTATGAGGAAAAGAACACTTCCATGGTGGCAGACGACGAAAAGGCGTTTGATTCCATGGACTCCCTCCTTTTCTACGGTCACCCTTACGGAATGCAAACTGTAATCGGCACTCAGGATCACCTCAAGAACCCTTCCCTGAAAGCCATCCGCTACCAGAAAGACACCTACTATGTCCCCAACAACGTGGCCATCTGCATGTCCGGAGACCTGGACCCCAAGAAAACCATAAAAATTATCAAGAAGTACTTTGGAGAGTGGAAACCCAATCCCGCCCTGCCTGAGCGCAAGCCCGTGGAACTTGAGCCCATCACCGCCCCCAGGGAGAAGGAAATCCTGGGTTATGAATCCCCGTTCCTGATGCTTGGCTGGAGGACTCCCGGCGCCCACTTCATTGAGAGTGAAATCTCAGACATAGTGAGCTCTGTCCTCTACAACGGCCAGGCTGGCCTGGTGGACCTTGACTGCATCCGCACCCAGTCAATCCTTGGTGCGTTCTTCTTCCCTTACAACCGTTCAGATTGGGGCATGTTCATGTGTCAGGGTATGCCCAAGGAAGGCCAGACCCTGGAAGAGGTAAGGGATATCCTTCTTGCAGAGGTGGCAAAACTCCGCGCCGGAGATTTCCCGGAGAGTCTTGTAGAGGCTGCCAAGGCCAACTGGAAGCTCACCTACATGTATTCCCTTGAGCACAACCGTAACCGCGCAAGTTATTTTGTGGATTCCTTCATAGACGAGGTCCCCTGGAATGTGGCCGCCACCACGCTCTCCCGTATTGAAAAGATTACCAAGGCCGATGTTGTGGCCTGGGCAAACCAGTACCTCTGCCCGGACAGCTACGCGGTAATCTACAAGCGCGTGGGTGAGGACAAGAACATCAAGAAGATTGACGCTCCCAAGATTACTCCCATTGAGACCAACCGTGACAAGCAGAGCGCCTTCCTGGCGGAGATTGCCGCATCGGAGCCCGCTCCCATTGAGCCCGTTTTTGTGGATTGGGAAAAGGATATGACCGTGGCGGATTTCGGCGGCCTGGAGCTCCTTTACAAGAAGAATGAGAAGAACGACATCGCATTCCTTGATTTCCGCTATGACAAGGGCACGGACAATGACCCCGTCCTTGACGTGGCTGCAAATTACTGGGAATACCTTGGCTCTGAGGAGATGAGCGGGGAAGATTATGCATCGGCCATGTACAGCCTGGCCATGAGCAGCAGTATCCGCGTGGGAGGAAATACCTCCGTGCTGTCATACGTTGGCCTTGGAGAGAACCTGGAACAGGCCCTGAAGCTTAGTGAGGAGCACCTTTCAGGCCTGGTCCCTGACGACGATATCCTTACAGAGATGAAGGGAGACATCCTTCGTTCCCGCGCAGATTCCCAGACTAACCAGAGAGCAATTTCAAGCGCCCTGCGCACATATCTGATGTACGGTCCGGAATATGTGCAGGACGGCACTCTGTCAAACACTGAGGTTGGCGCACTCTCTTCATCAGAGGTTCTTGGCTCCCTGAGGGACCTTCTTAGCTCACAGCACAAGATTCTGTACTATGGCCCCGCATCTTTGGAAGAGGTGAAAGCCATGCTTTCCAACGTCCATCCCGTGGAAGGCCTGAAGCCTCTGGAAAAGACTTATCCGGTAAAACGCCTCACGCCCTCAAGCCAGGTTGTTGCAGCCCAGTACAATGCCCGCCAGTTCACTTATATGCAGTACTCAGACAGGGGAGAGACCTTTGACCTTGCGGAAGTTCCTTACATTGATCTTTTCAATGAATACTTTGGCGGCAGCATGAACTCCATAGTGTTCCAGGAAATGCGTGAATCCCGCGCCCTCGCATACAGTGCTGGCGCATGGTTCGCAGAGCCTTCCTTCAAAACAGACACCTACGCCTTCCGCGCCATGATAAATTCCCAGAATGACAAGCTGCAGAAGGCTGTAGAGGGCTTTAAAGAGATTATCGAGGACCTTCCTCAGGCCCCGGAGAACCTTGATATTGCCAAGGCTTCCATCCTTGCCCGTCTCCGCACCCAGAGGACAATCGGCCTGAATGTCCTTAACAGTTATCTGACTGCAAAGGAAATTGGTCTTGAAGAGCCCCGTGAGAAGTTTGTATATGATAAGGTAGGGGAGCTCACCATGGAGGATCTTCTTGCCACCCATGAAAAGTGGATCAAGGGCCGCACCTACAACTACAGCATAGTAGGAGACACCAAGGACCTTGATATGGCATATCTCAAGACTCTTGGCCCTGTAAAGATTGTTCCACTTGAAGAAATCTTCGGGTATTAAACAAAAAAGTCTGCCGAAAACGGCAGACTTTTTTGTTTTTACTAATCCGGTTTATACTCCAGTATATCTCCCGGCTGACAGTCAAGCGCCTTGCACAGGGCGTCCATTGTGGACAGCCTCAGGGCCTTGGCCTTGCCTGTTTTGAGGATTGAGAGGTTGGCGGGAGTTATGCCAATCTTCTCTGCGAGCTCCCCGGAGGACATTTTCCGGCGGGCAAGCATAACGTCTATATTAGTGATTATAGGCATTACTCCTCCTTCTCTGGTTGAGCCTGGTCTTCCGGCTTACCCTTCAGGTATGAGGGCAGTTCCATGCCGGCCATCTTGAAGAGATCCTGGAGCGGGGGAACGGACTGCATCATACCGGAAATGAAGTTGGAAGTGGCGGTTTTCCCGTTGGTGCCGGAACCGGTGTCCCATACGGTTACCTTGTCAATGTTGATGCCCTTGACGGCCTCTACCTGGGTCTTCACCAGTTCAGGCAGTTTGTCTGCGATCATCATGAGAACGGCCTTCTGGGCGTCTCCCTCTGCGGCGCCTACCAGGTTGCGGAAACCTTCCGCCTGCTTGTTCAGAACCTCCTGGATACCGCGTGCCTGGGCGTCCATCTTGGCAAAGATGGCGTCTGCTTCACCCTTTGCCTTGCGGCGGATCTGCTCTGCCTCTGCTTCGGCCTCAATGATCTTTTTCTGCTTGTCAATTTCTGCGGCAACCACAATGTTGG
>JAFZML010000194.1 GCA_017553255.1 Bacteroidales bacterium
GCCCAGATTCTCACCATCCTGAGCTTCTACGACATGAACCTCACCCGTATCCAGTCCCTTCCCATCCCCGGCCGTGAGTGGCAGTATTTCTTCTATGCCGATATTAAGTTTGAAAACTACACCCGCTACACCCAGGCCATCCAGGCCGTAAGGCCCCTGATAGAGGATTTCCAGATTTTGGGTGAATATAAGTCAGCGTTATAGATTCTTCGCTCCGCTCAGAATGACAGGAGTGGGGCTCAGAATGACAGGAAACACATTATTGTCATACCGAGGACCCGGAGGGTCCGAGTGTATCTCAAATAAAAAGTTAATATGATTATTAAACCAGCAGAAAGGACACTCTCAGTAAAAGAGTACTACTTTTCCATAAAGAACAAGGAAATTGCTAAGCTAAATGCTTCAAGGCCCGGAGATCCCATAATTAACCTTGGAATTGGTTCCCCGGACGGCGCACCGTCCCCGGAGGCCGTTGAGGCCATGGTGGAATGTGCCCGCAAGGCTTCAACGCACGGGTATCAGAGCTATATCGGCATGCCTGAACTGAGGCATGCAATGGCCGGTTGGTATGACAGGTGGTATGGAGTTGAGCTGGACCCCGCTTCTGAGATCCAGCCCCTCACGGGTTCCAAGGAGGGTATCCTTCTTCTGTCCCTGACCTTCCTGAACAAGGGCGACAAAGTGCTTGTGCCAAATCCCGGTTACCCTACCTATACATCGGCCACAAAGATGTGTGAGGCAGAGGTTGTGAACTATGACCTTCTGGAGGCAAACGGCTGGTACCCGGATTTTGAGCAGCTGGAGGCAATGGACCTTTCCGGCGTAAAGCTCATGTGGGCCAATTACCCCAACATGCCCACCGGAGCCCCTGCACGCAAGGATGTGTTTGAAAAGCTGGTGGATTTTGCCCGCAGGCATGGAATCCTTCTTATCAACGACAACCCCTACGGCTTTGTCCTCAATGAGCCGCAAAGCATCCTCTCCATCCCCGGCGCCCGTGAGTGCTGCATGGAGCTAAACTCCCTGTCCAAGAGCCACAACATGGCCGGCTGGAGGGTTGGTATGCTGGTAGGGCAGGCCGATGTAATCAAGGAAGTCCTGAAGGTGAAGTCCCAGATGGATTCCGGCATGTTCCGCGGTATCCAGGAAGCCGCCGTGGCCGCCCTCAACGCCGGTCCGGAGTGGTATGAGGCCCTCAATGCCGAATACCGCCGCCGCCGTGAGATTGCCTGCCGCATCATGGACACCATCGGCTGCACGTATGACCCCGCCGCCGGCGGTCTCTACGTCTGGGGCCGCGTCCCGTCCGGAACAGCAGCAGAGCTCAGCGACAAGTTCCTCTATGAGGCCGGGGTGTTCCTCACGCCCGGGTTTATCTTCGGCAGCAACGGCGCAAACTACCTTCGCATCTCCCTTTGCGCCAATGTCCCCACCCTGGAGAAGGCCCTGGCCAAGATAGCGTCGAATGTAAAACACTGAGTATTAGTAAATTACGCAATTTCCCCTGCCGAAAATCTTACAGGGCATTTTGCATAAAGCATTGATAATGAGCAACATCCATTCAACGGTTGGAATCATCGGCCTGGGACTCATTGGCGGGTCCATGGCAATTGACCTTAAACGGAGGGGCTTCGCGTCCAAAGTCCTGGGCGTTGAGGTGGATCCCATTGCGGCCGAGGCTGCGCGCACAATTGGCCTGGCCGATGAAGTGGTGAGTTACGATGACTGCATCCGCAGATCGGACATAATTGTGGTTGCTGTCCCCGTTGGCACCGCCGTCAAAATGCTTCCGGAAATACTGGACATGTTTCTGGAGGAGGACACCCCTTCTGGAGCATTTGCCCGGACAGGGTCGCGAAGCGACGCGGAAGAAGGGGTGTCCCCCTCAGGGAAGATTGTCATAGACGTCTGTTCCACCAAGGAGCAGATTTGCAAGGCGGTGAAGTACCACCCGGCAAGGAAGCAGTTTGTGAGCACGCACCCCATGGCTGGAACGGAGTACAGCGGCCCGTGGGCGGCACAGCCGGGGCTGTTCGACGGAAGGGCGTGCATTTTTGCGGACCAGGAGGAATCGGCCCCCTGGGCAGTCCAGAAGGTGCTTGAGCTATACGGCTGCCTTAACATGAGGCCCATCTTCATGAACTCATCCAGCCATGATGTCCACACCGCCTACGTGTCCCACATCTCCCACGTGACGTCCTTTGCCCTGGCCCTCACCGTGCTGGATAAGGAGAAGGATGAAAAGCATATCTTCGACCTGGCCTCCGGCGGTTTCTCCTCCACGGTGCGCCTTGCAAAGTCCAATGCCGATATGTGGATCCCCATCCTCACCCAGAACCGTGAAAACGTTCTGCAGGTGATGGACACCTACATAGACAAGATGCGCCAGTTCCGTGACGCGGTGGATTCCTACGACGAAGACGCCCTCCGCCGCCTCATTGAAGACGCCAACCGAATCAAAAAGATAATTAGATAACCGTATGAGATACACTCGCTTCGCTCGGTATGACAGAAATCGCTCGGTATGACAGAAAAGGTTATTCTGTATGACACTTTTGTCATTCCGACTGAGCGTAGCGAAGGAGAGAATCTCAAAATTACAAAGTTATGAGCCAGAAACTAGATATAATTCCCGGAACGGAGTGGGGCTTCTTCACACTGCCCAGGCCCATGTGCATTGCGGGCCCTTGCAGCGCTGAATCCGAAGAGCAGGTGATGGAAACTGCCGAAGGGCTCAATGCCTTTGGCATTCACGTTTACCGTGCAGGCATCTGGAAGCCGCGTACGCACCCGGGTTCCTTTGAAGGTGTGGGCACCCCCGGCCTCAAGTGGCTCAGAAAGGTAAAGGAAACCTACGGCATGAAGGTGTGCACGGAGGTTGCCAGCGAAAAACATGTCCTGGAGTGCATCAAGTACGGCGTGGACATAGTTTGGATAGGCGCCCGTACAAGCGCCAATCCCTTCCTCATGCAGGAGATTGCCGATGCCCTTGAAGGCACTGACATCCCTGTCCTGGTGAAAAACCCCGTGAACCCGGACATAGACCTTTGGATAGGAGCTCTGGAGCGCCTGAACCGCGCCGGTCTCAGGAAACTGGGCGTAATCCACAGGGGGTTTTCTACATCGGCCCCCATCCAGTACAGGAACGACCCCGGCTGGAAGATGGCAATTGAGATGCGCTCCCGCTATCCCCAGATGGCATTTTTTGCCGATCCCTCCCACATGGCGGGGGACCGCAGATACCTTAAGGAACTCTCCCAGCGGGCTATGGACCTTGGCCTTGACGGCCTTATGGTGGAGAGCCACTGCAACCCCGCCTGCGCCATGTCAGACGCCAAGCAGCAGCTCACCCCGCATGACCTCCAGGCCCTTCTTGAGAGCCTTGTGATAAGGGAAAACACCTCCGACAACGACGCCTACCGTGACGGCATAGAGGCCCTCCGCGCCCGCATAGACGTGATTGACGACAAACTCCTTGAGCTCCTGAGGGACCGCGCAGAGGTGTCACGGGCAATCGGCCAGTACAAGCGCAGTCACAACGTTGCCATCATCCAGGCAGGCCGATGGGAGCAGCTCCTTGCCGATATGGTCCGCCGCGGCGCGGAACTCGGCATCTACGAGGCCGCCATCACGGCCATAATGACCGCCATCCACGACGAATCCGTGAGGGTTCAAAATGATGTTTTGGAAAAGTAAGGAAATCTCACTACCTTTGCACCCCCGGAGGATAGATTTACAATGACTTGCAACCTCCGCGTTTAGAAAAAATGCTAAAAAATTACCTCTTCACGTCGGAGAGCGTGTCTGAAGGACACCCCGACAAAGTGGCGGACCAGATATCCGACGCCATCCTTGATCAGTTTTTAATGCAGGACCCGGAGGCCAAAGTGGCCTGCGAAACCTTCTGCTCCACCGGTATGGTGGTGGTAATGGGTGAAGTTAAGGCCGAAGCCTACGTAGACATCCAAAACACCGTCCGCAGCACAATCCGCAACATAGGTTACACCAAGGCCGAATATATGTTCGACTCCTCCAGCTGCGGTGTCCTCAGCGCCCTGCATGAGCAAAGCCCGGACATCAACCGCGGCGTGGAGCGCAAACACGGAGAGGACCAGGGCGCAGGAGACCAGGGCATGATGTTCGGCTACGCCTGCCGTGACACGGAAGACTACATGCCCCTCCCGCTGTACCTCAGCCACAAAATCCTGGAAGTTCTGGCCGATATCCGTCACAATGAGATATCCCTTATGCCCTATCTGAGGCCGGATGCCAAGAGCCAGTTCACCATTGAATATGACGGTGAAACCCACAAGCCCGTAAAGGTCCACACAATAGTCCTCAGTACCCAGCACGACGAATTTGTGCCCAAGTCCCTTGGCAAGATGAGTTATGATGAGGCCGTTGCCCAGTACGGCCACACCAAGGTGGACGCCGCAATGAGGGCAAAGATCACGGAAGACGTAGAGAAAATCCTTATCCCCCGCCTTAAGAAAATCCTTTCAAAGGAAACGGCGGCCCTCATCCACGACTACATCCTCCACGTGAATCCCACCGGTAAATTTGTTATCGGCGGCCCTCACGGAGACACCGGTCTTACCGGCAGGAAGATCATTGTGGACACCTACGGCGGCAAGGGCGCACACGGCGGCGGAGCATTCTCCGGCAAAGACCCTTCAAAGGTGGACCGCAGCGCCGCATACGCCGCCCGCTACATTGCCAAAAACCTGGTTGCGGCCGGCGTGGCAGATGAATGCCTGGTGCAGCTTGCATACGCCATCGGCGTTGCAAAACCCGTAAGCGTGTACGTGGATACCTATGGCACAGCAGCTAAGGGACTCAGTGACGGAGAGATTGCGGCCAAAGTCCAGGAAATCTTTGACTTAAGGCCCGCTGCCATCATTAAAAAGTTCCAGCTCAAGAATCCCATCTACGCCCCTACGGCCGCCTACGGCCACATGGGCCGGAAGCCCTACAAAAAGACCGTGAAAGTCCAGGGCAAGGAGAAAATTGTCCAGTTCTTTGGCTGGGAACTCCTTGACAGCGTGCCCGCCGTAAAGAAGGCATTTGGATTATAGATTCTTCGCTCCGCTCAGAATGACAAATACCGAGCGGATTTTTTTGTTATCCTTTTATGTCATTCTGAGTGAAACGAAGAATCTATCCTATTGCAAGATTTCCGAAAAAGTAGTAACTTCGCACCGGTTTTAGAGTAGACTACTCAGTTAGTATCAATATTTATTCTTATCAAAACCTCTATGAGAAAAGCTTTTAAAAGCCTTCTGCTCGCATTCACTACGCTGATTGCGGGCACTGTCGCCTATGCCCAGGTGACCACATCGGCC
>JAFZML010000195.1 GCA_017553255.1 Bacteroidales bacterium
AAGGGAGCTTTTGCCGGAGCCGGAGAGGCCTGCAACGCCAATCAGGCAGCCCAGCGGGAAGCTCACGTCTACGCTCTTAAGGTTGTTTCCGGTGGCGCCTTTCAAAGTGAGGAACTTGCCGTTTCCGGGGCGGCGTACGGCGGGAACGTCTATCTTGCGCTTGCCCCTCAGATAATCCAGCGTTAGGGACTTCCCGCTCTTGAGAAGCTCCTTCAAAGGCCCGTTCAGGCATATCCTGCCACCGTTTTCTCCGGCGCCGGGGCCAACGTCCACAAGCCAATCGGCACTTAACATTGTCTCTGCGTCATGCTCCACCACCATCACGGAATTGCCTTCGTCGCGGAGCGCTTTCAAAGAGGCTATGAGCTTGCGGTTGTCTTTCTGATGCAGGCCGATGGAGGGCTCGTCAAGTATATACAGCACATTCACCAGCTTGGAGCCTATTTGCGTTGCCAGGCGGATACGCTGGCTCTCACCGCCGGAAAGTGACCCTGTGGGACGGTCCAGAGACAGATAGTCAAGGCCGACGTCCAGCATGAACCTCACGCGTTCCCGGAGCTCCTTGAGGATATCCCTGGAGACGTTAAGTTCCTTCTGGTTAAAGCCCTCAGGTATCTTCTCAAGCCATTTTGCAAGCTCCGATATCTCCATTGCCGATACCTCCGCAATGGTTTTTCCGTCTACCCTGAAGCACATGGCTTCCTTGTTGAGGCGGGTGCCGTTACAAACCGGGCAGGTGACTGTGTCCTCTATGTTTTCAATGACTCCGCCCCAGGTTTCCATTTCCGTAAGGGTGCCTTCACCAACGCGGAAAAGGTCCTCTGATCCATATACCAGAAGGCTGACGGCCTCATCCGGAAGGGTGCCGATGGGATCATAAAGGCTGAATCCGTATTTGCGGGCAATGGCGCGGATAATGTCAAACTTGCGGTTTTCCCTAACTTTTCCAAGCGGGACAATTGCGCCGTCTGCTATGCTGCGGCTGCGGTCCGGGATAATTGTGTCCAGATTTACGTCCACAATGGTTCCAAGGCCCTTGCAGTGAGGGCAGTAACCCTGCGGAGAGTTGAAGGAGAAGCTGTGCGGCTGGGGCTCCTGGAGCGAAAGCCCGCTTTGAGGGTCTACAAGGTGCTTGGAATAATGGGAAAGCTCCCCGCTTTCAACATCCAATATTGCAACGGAACCCTTACCAAGGCCGATAGCCTTCCCCACAGAATCCCTCACCCTGCGGTCATCTCCGGCTTCCGGAATAAGGCGGTCCACAACCAGTTCTATGAAATGCGGCTTGTAACGGTCCAGGGCCATTTCAGGCACTATGTCCTGGATTTCGCCGTCTATACGAACCTCCATATAGCCGCGCCTGCGGAGCTGCTCAAAGAGCTCACGGTAATGACCTTTTCTACCACGGACAAGCGGCGCCAGGAGGTAGCATTTACGGCCGGCAAACCGGTTCATAATGAGGTCCACTATCTGGGAGTCATTGTAGCGCACCATCTCAAGCCCGGTTTCCGGGGAAATGGCGCGGGAGCCTTTGGCGTAAAGGAGCCTCAGGAAATCATAGATTTCCGTGATGGTTCCCACCGTGGAACGGGGGTTGTTGCCGGTAGTTTTCTGCTCTATGGCAATGATTGGGCTTAAGCCTGTAATATCCTCTACTTCAGGCTTTTCCAATATGCCCATGAAGTGCTTGGCGTAAGTGGAAAGGGTGTCCATGTAGCGGCGCTGGCCCTCCGCGTAAAGAGTGTCAAACGCCAGGGAACTTTTGCCGCTGCCGCTGAGGCCGGTAACCACAACAAACTGGCCGCGTGGGATATCCACGTCCACATTCTGGAGGTTGTTGGCCCTTGCGCCACGTATCTGGATGAATTCCTTTGCCATAGATTACAAAGATACGAAGTTTTTCTTATCTTTGCGGCCAATATGAACACCATCTGGATAGTTATTCCCATTCTTACGGTGCTGATGTTCTCCCTGGGACTCAGTCTCCATCTTTCAGATTTTGCAAGAGTTTTCCGCCAGCCTCTGGCCGTGATAATAGCCCTTGCCGGACAAATCGTCCTGCTTCCCCTCATAGCCCTTGGGCTTGGGATGGCGTTCCGGCTTGAGCCGGTGTTCTTCATAGGCCTGGTGCTTATAGCCTGCTGCCCCGGCGGCAGTTCATCCAACATTTTCTCAAAGCTGGCAGGCGGAGACGTTGCGCTGTCCGTTTCTCTCACCG
>JAFZML010000196.1 GCA_017553255.1 Bacteroidales bacterium
CCGATGGCGCCGTAGCCCACGCGGAGCTTGAGCTTGCTCAGCCATTTGGCGTTCTCCATGAAGGGCTCCTGGTCAATGTTCCAACCGGCCGAAGCTGAGTAGAAAGTACCCCAGCGGTGACCCGGTGCGAAGCGGGACGAGCCGTCCTCGCGGATGATGCCGGACACGTAGTATCGGCCCTTATAATTATAGTTGACGTTGGCAAAGAAGGAAAGGAGGGCCGATGCACTCTCTCCCTGGCTGGAAGTGAGCGTACCCTCACCAAGGCCAATGTAAAGGAGATCAGCGTCATCTGAGGCAAAGTCCTCGTTGGCCGATGAAAGCACGTTCTCATGGTTACGGATGGCCTCGGCACCAACCATGTAGTTGATGGAGTGGTCCCCGAATGTGAGATTGTGATTGAGGGTGCTGTTCACCGTCCAGTTCACGCCCTCAGTGTTGCGGATAATGAGGCCGTTGGTCTGGTGGATACGGTCATTGGTACCCCAGGTCTTGTTGTAAAGCCTGTAGGTATTGTAGCGGTAATCAAGACCCAGAGTGGTTTTCCAGAACAGGTTCTTGGTGAAGTTGATGATGATGTTTCCTGTTGCGAGGAGGGTCTTGGTCTTGTTGGAACGGAAAGTGTTTGCCGTAAGGCCTTCCGGGGAATAACCGTCACCAAAGAAGGAGTTGTAGGCACCGTTGCCGTAGTACTCACCTGGCATATCCACGTAGTTTCCGTTCTCATCATACACGGGGATGGCGGGGTTACGGAACAGCGCATAACGCACCACGGAGCCGCCTTCGTCGTTCTGGTAGCCGTCTCCGGAGCTTGCCAGGAGGTTGTTGTCGGAGAGTGAACCGCTTACGTTAAGGCTAACCTTGAGCCAGTCCTTAACCTGGGAGTTGATGCTGGCGCGGAGGCCCGCCCTCTTGTAATCAGAGTTGCGGATGATACCGTCCTGACCGTAATAGGTGCCGGAAATGAGGTACTGCGTATTGGCATTGCCGCCGCTCACGGAAAGCTCATGCTGGTGGATGGGGGCCACGCGGAAAATCTCCTCCAGGTGGTTCACATTGGGGAAATCCTTCATCCACTCACCTTCCAGGAGCTTGCGGGGAATTGAGAGGGTTTCATTGTCATTACGGGCAGCCTCGTTATATATATTAATGTATTCTTCGGTGTTTACCATCTGGGGCAGCTTGCCGTGGAACTGAACGCCGGCCTGCATGTCGTAGCTAATCTTGGCGCTGCCTTCCTTACCGCTCTTGGTGGTGATGAGCACAACGCCGTTGGTTGCACGTGAACCGTAGATAGCGGCCGATGAAGCGTCCTTCAGAACGGTGATGTTGTCAATGTCTCCTGCGGCAATGGTGTTGAGGGCGCCTTCCACGGGAATGCCGTCAACAATGTACAGGGGATCATTGCTGGAAGAAATGGAGCTGGTACCGCGGACACGCACGGAAATGCCAGCGCCGGGAGCACCCGTCTGGGATGTTACATTCACACCGGCAATTCGGCCCTGGAGAGATTCCTGAACGGAAGCAACCGGGACTTTGCTAAGCTGCTCACCGTCCACTTTACTCACTGCTCCAAGAACGTCCCTGCGCTTCATCACGGAGTAACCCACAACCACAACCTCGTCAAGGAACTGGGAGTCCTCTTCCATGCTCACGTTGATCACGCTCTGGCCGTTCACGGGAACTGTGACGGTGCTGAAACCAATGCAGTCATAAACAAGGACTGCATCCTTGGAAACGCTGATGGAGTAAGAACCGTCAAGGTCTGTAATAACTCCGGTTGCGGTTCCCTGTACCATGACGCTGGCGCCTATAACGGGTTCACCGTTAGCGGCCTCCGTCACCTTTCCGCTTACCGTATGCTGAGCCATGGCGGCAAGTGGAAGCAGGATAACTGCCAGTACACTAAATAGCTTTTTCATTGTATGCAATAATGTTATCGTTTACGGTTAGATTTCCATTCTCATCAAGGCCGATGCGGCTGCCGGCGGGCAGTTCCACTATGACGGCGGAAGAATCGGCCTGAATTTTAATGCTTGCACCTTTACGTACGCCCTTTGCAAGATACTTCCTGGACACAATGTCAAAGAGGTCCTTGCGGCCGCCGTCTACGGTGTAGGTTACGGCTTTTTCCTCAGGGAAGGGGTTGTACATGAGGTACACGGGGTAAGGCCTGGAGGCGTAGAAGTCCGTGGCGTTGCAGTTAAGACGGAGGATACCCTCTACGTCTGTTGTTTCCACAATGGCGCCAAACAGACCCACGGCACCGGTGCTGTAGAGGCTGAACATGCTCTCACGGGGATTGTTGGGGTTCCAGAGGGGGCCGTCCCCAAGTGCAATGGGGTGAAGGCCCTTGTGGAGCTCTACGTCATAAGCCACGTCTTCGTAGCGAAGTCCTTCGTAAGCCACAATAGAGTTTGTATAGTCCTGCATGCCGGGGAGACACTGGAGGCTGTCCGGCAACTGGTCCGGGAAGAAGAGGCGGCAGTTGTTCACGTTATTGAGCATCCATCGGCCAATTGAACGGGCATATTTGGGCTCATATTTCACCATGGGGACAAACGGCCATGCCACATCTATTGAGTTCATGAGGAAGGCAAAGCCGCCACCATCAATGAGGGAACCCTGGAGGCCGCTCACCTCATAGTCTCCCCACTGGCCGGCCATGATGCCCCAGCCGGTGCGGCCGTCTTCGGCCTTGCAGCCCTCAAACACCCAGTCAAGCATTTTTGCGGTGTCAAAGCGGCAGCCCTGCTCTGCGTTCAGGCGGGCGGCGGTATAGATGCCTATGGGGAGAAGTATCTCATAGAAACGGCTCTCTTTCTGGGCGTCAAGCACCTTCAGTGCCGATATGGCGTGCTCCAGATAGCGGCGGTCTCCGTATTTCTGATATGCGCTGTAAAGCACCCAGGCGTGTCCGCCGGCGGCGTCCTGCTGCTTGGGGATCCAGTTGTTGCACCCCTGCATGCGGGCGTAGTCAAAGTAAGAGTAATCATAGTTTCCGGCAAGGACGGAATCTGCTTTCACAAACTGCTCTGCTACTGTGCGCTGGATATCATCGGCCCCGTCTACATCAGGGAAAAGCTCACACACGGCGTAGTAGAGCACGTTGGGGAAAACGTCGTACCACCAGTCACGGCCGTAGCCGCCGCCAAGGAGGGCAACCTGAGGGCAGGTGTTGTTCATCACAATGTTCCAGCCGTTGTCCGTGTTGAAGTAGTTCTGAGCCATCTTCACGTAGTTGAAGCCGTCCTGATTGGTTTTGTCTATTCCGTTGAGGCCGGCGCTTATGAGGGTGTGAAGAATGTTCAGGCTTTCATGGAACTCTCCGCCGTTCACATCAGGGCCCTGACGGGCGTCCTTCATCGCTGTATATAGGCCGAATGTAACCTGGTCTATGTTGCGGCGTGCGCTGTCAAGCCAGATAACGGGACCGGCGGGAAGCTCAGAGTCAAAGTCAAATGCGTATGCGTCAAAGTCCAGCGCTTTCTGCTTCCAGTCAAGGATGTGGTAGGGCTCCGGGAAGGCAGCCATTTTCTCCACGCGGGCAATTGATACCTGCTCTACGGCAGGGCCGAAGTCTGCAGAAGTGGCGCAGGAAATGGCAAGAAGGCCGGCAAGTATAAGTATGCTATTTCTCATTCTCATCAATCTTTTTGATTATATGCTGGGCAAGGGGCAGAGAAAGCAGCTGCAGGCCGCCTACTATAGGAAGTGCGAAGCGAAGGGCGATGTCCTCTGAAAGGAAGTTTGCCATCACAATGAAAAGGACCATACCAAAGGCGCGGCCGGCAAAAAGGCCCACCTCATGGCTCATGATATATGTATACTCATCCCTGCCTTCAATCTTAGACACTGCGTCAATGGTTTTCATCATTGTGGGCAGGTAAGCAAGGTCATGGAGGGGCTGGAACATCACCTTGCACAGGATGAAGATGATAACGCCAGCGCCGGAGAAGAGGATGCCGTTGGCAAGGGTGCCAATGAAAAATACCACAAGGCCGAATCCGAAGATTTTCATACGGTCTTCCGGCTTTGCAATTCTGCCAAGGACGTATACCAGGATAGCAGTAATGGCACCGCCTACGCCCTGGATAATGCCAAGTGAGCCTTCTCCGCCAATGAATTTCATGATGAGGATGGCGGGGGCTGTTACAAGGAAGCCCTGTACCATACCCTTAAGCCCGGCCAGTCCAAGAAGCTTGTTCCAAAGCGGATGGAAGCGAAGGTAGAAGAAATTCTTGCTCTCAGGGGAACGGAAGGTGCCGCGTGAGAGGGCTATGCATGCGCAGATTGAAATGATGAAGGCAATGACCGTAATCACTTTGTAACCGGTGTTCACGGAGAACATGATGCCGCAGATTTCCTTTCCGTCTATGAGGGCCAGGAATGCGCCCACCACAATGGGAATTACAATATTCCAAAGGGAGAAGAAGAAGGACTCAAATCCAAAGAAGTAGTTGCGGTTGCTGTCGTCTGTTGCATACAGGGTAAGGAGGTACCTGTTGGTCCAGAAGAAGCCCGTTGAAAGGCCTATCAGGAAACCTGTGATGCAAAGCATGGGAAGGGTGACGTGATGGATGAACATCATCACCATAAGCGCCACGGCCGATATCAGGATACCGAAAGCATACAGCTGGTTAGACTTGAAGTAGCGGAGAAGAAGACCGTTTATGAGGGCGGACATCACTACGCCCACGTACATGCACAGCTGATAGACAATCACCCATGAGGGGCTGCCTGTATTGCGCATGATGTATGCTCCCGCGAAGATCTCAATGAGCGGAAGCACCATTGCAAACAGCAGGTTGGTGATCAGGATGGTCCTGATAGCCTTGGGCTGCTGCTTGAAGAAAGCTATTTCACCTGCACCTTTCATTATACATTCAGGGATTTAAGGATTTCACTGATGGAGAATTCTGCGCTGCAGATAACCTCATCGGAGGCGCCGTAGTACACCTGGAGGGTATCCTCGTCCTTGCGGTAGCAGCCGTTTGTGAATACCACGTTTCCAAAGAAACCGGTTTTCTCATAGGGGGCGATGGGCTCCATGATGGGCTCTTCGCTGCGGGCAATAACCTTGGTGGGGTCATTGAGGTCAAGAAGGAGTGCGCCAAGGCAGTAGCGGTTCTCCTTGTTGGCGCCGTGGTAAATCTCAAGCCAGCCCTTTTCAGTTTTGATGGGGGCGGAACCGGCACCTACGCGGGCGCTGTCCCAACTGTGGGGACGGGTGGTGGCAATGCACTTGTGCAGGCCCCAGTGGACACGGTCCAGGGATTCGGCCACCCAGATATAGTTGCCGCCAAGTTCAGGGCTGCTGGGACGGTGGAAAGCGTACCACATTCCGTTCACTTTCTCTTCCCACAGTGCGCAGTCCTTGTTGTGGGGCGGGAAAATCATGCCCTTACGGTCAAGGTAATTGAAGTCTTTTGTATGAATGAGACCAACGCCCACAGCTACCGGAGAAACCTCGGTGAAGCTGAGCCAGTAGCCGTCTTCCATTGTTGCAACGCGGCAGTCTTCTATGCCGAACGACTCCAGGTAACCTTCACCGAAGATGGGGCGGACGGAGGGATCCTCATAGAAATGGACGTCGTCGTCAGAGCAAACGGGACGGAGATATGAGAGGGTTGTAAGGTAATACTGACCTTTATATATAATAACGCGGGGGTCAGTGGCATCCAGCTGGGGGTCATCCTTTGCAAAGCGGAGAACCTCAATCTGGCCATTCTCATTATATACGGGGAAGCTTATGATACCCTCTTCCTGGATGGGGCGCTCTGCTACGCGGAGAAGAAGCCAGGTTTTGCCGTTCATGCGGAATACTCCGGGGTTCAGAAGGCAGGTAATTTCCATACCGGGGATGCAAGGCCTCAGGTCTGAAGGCCTCATGAGGGGATTGTTGGGATTTCTACGGGCGATGTCCATGTTATTTCTGTTTTAGTGTACTGCAAAGTTACATCCAATGCCGCCCGGCATGGTAAACTATTCTTACAAAAGGGTGCTCAAATTTGACATTTTTAATAAAAAAGCCTATATTAGCCACATAAACAGCCCGTTATGAGAGCAAAAGCACTGGTATTGTTCATTTTCCTCTGGTCCACTATTCTTACATGGGGTCAAACTCCGGAGTACCGCATACGTCACATCACAAATGCACAGGGATTATCCAATTCCTCTGTAAACACAGTGTTCCAGGACCGCTCCGGAAGGGTGTGGTTTGGAACCTGGGACGGCCTCAACCGTTATGACGGTGAGCATATACGCCTGTTCTTCCCCTCCGTAGACAATCCCAACACCATTTCCAACAACGTCATAAGGGAAATGGCCCAGCTGCCGGACGGAACCATCTTTGTGGCTACAGACCGCGGCATAGACTCCTTCAATCCCATAACGGAAACTTTCACCCGCTATTTCCAAGATGCAATGGGGCACAGTCCCGTTGCAGAATATACCTTCCATCTTGCAACATCGGCACAGGGGGAAGTGACGGCCGTGGTGGACGGGCATGGGATTTTTGCCCTGGAAAAAGGGGTATTTGTAAGGAAATCGCCCCTGAAGGCCCGCAGGGTAAGAGATGTCTTCCATGACCTTAGAGGCAAGCTCTGGATGCTCTCAGATGAGGGTGAGGTCCTCTGCAGCAACTCTGCAATGGTCTCCGGTGTCAGCTTCCTCTTTTATGATACCCTTGAAGATAAAATCTGGATTCAGGATGCCGGCGGGTACCGCATCCTTGGGGAAAAACGCTCTCTCCCGGTACCATCGGCCGAAATAAGGGCGGCAGCATCGGACGGCACGTTCCATTATCTTGGAACAAGTCAGGGGCTGTACCGGCTCAACATTGCCGACGGAAGCCTTGAATGCCTGCTTCCGGATATTCCCGTATTGTCCGTTGTCTGCGGTATCCAGGATATAATATGGATTGGAACAGACATGCATGGAGTGTGGCAGATTGCAAGGCAGCAGTTTGACTTTGGAGCGCAAACGGGTATGTTCGGAGGCAGTGCCGTGCGCTGTTTTGTGCAGGGCCTTTCCGGAAAACTTGCCGTTGGCACCAAGGGCTCCGGAATATACCTTTTCTCCCCCGATGCATCACTTTGGGGCCATCTCACAACCAAGGACGGCCTCATCCACAATGCCGTGTACTGCATGGAAGATGACGGTGAAGTGATTTGGATTGGAACGGATGGAAAAGGCCTCAATTATCAGGACAGCCGCAGCGGACGCCTCCGCAAACTGCAGGCACCGGACTCCCTGGCCATATCATCCGTTTATGCAATACAGCCTCAGGGGCCTGACACTCTGTGGGTAGGCACCAGCGGAAACGGCCTTTACAGGCTATGCCTGGACCGCACTAAAGAACCCATACGCGTTACGGAGAGCTACCATTACACATCAGAGCAGCTTGGAAGCGGCGTCGTTTACAGCCTTCTCCCCACATGGCACGGCTCCATGTTTGTTGGCACCCGTGGCGCCGGTTTGCAACTTGTGAGGAAAGAGACCGGAGAACTTTCAAAGCTGCGCAATGACATTGACGACGACATCCTTTGCCTCTCCCGCGGCTCTGACGGCTCCCTTTGGGTTGGAACCAGTATGGGCCTGTACCGTTACGGCCAGGACTGGGAAGAAGTTACGCGCTACAGCATAGACAACGGCCTTCCCAGCAACACCATCCACGGCGTACTGGAAGACAGCAACGGAGAAATGTGGGTGAGTACCAATAGCGGCCTTGCCCGTATCCGCCGCCAGGACGGCCACGTGAACACATATCACGTTGGAGACGGCCTTCAGGACAACGAATTCTCCGACGGCGCATGCTACAGCTACGGGGGATGGTTTTTCTTTGGCGGAATTAACGGCTTCAACGCCTTCAACCCTCTGGAAGTGAACAAGGATTCATTCATGCCAAACCTTGTGCTGGACGAGCTTTATATAGACAATGAGCGCAGTATCCTTCCCAGCGGAAAACTTGTCCTGGACTCCGGCAACCGCTCTCTCAGCTTCCATTTTGTGCCCGTAGATTACCTCTCCGGAGAGGAAAGTGAGCTTGCCTACCGCATGCGGGGGCTCTCAGATGAATGGGTTCTCCTGAGGGATTCCCGCACCGTGGCGTTCTCCAACATCCCTCCCGGGAACTATACCCTTGAGGTCCGCTGTTCCAATGAGGAAGGCGTGTGGTCAGACAACTGGTTTGTCCAGGAAATCCACAAGCAGTCTCCCCTCTGGCGCACTCCCCTGGCAAAGCTGCTGTATGTATTAATCGGCCTGGCGCTTGCATTCTATGTGTTTTACCGCTTCAGGAAAAAGGCTTCAGATCAGGCCGAAAAACAGAAAACTGAGGCTGTCCATGAGGCCAAGCTGGACTTTTTCACCAACATAGCGCATGAGTTCTCCAATTCCCTCACCCTCATCTACGGGCCCTGCCAGGCGCTTATGGAATCGGCCCGAATGACCGGCACGGAACAGAAGTACCTCAGCAGCATCATGTCCAATTCCGACAGAATGCGCAACATGATCCAGCAGCTTATCACCTTCCGTAAGGCCGAAACAGGGCATCTGCGCATTCATATAGGCAAAGTGGATATGATTGCCCTCATTGCCCAGGAAACGTCCTATTTCAGGGAACAGATGGAGCGGGGCGGCGTCCAGTTCCGCCTGGATTCCCCTCCTGAAGGCGTAATTTGGACGGCCGACGGTGATTCCATGGAAAAGATTCTTTTCAACCTGCTTTCCAACGCCGTCAAATACACGCCCTCAAACCAGCAGATCAAGGTGTCGCTGGCAGTACGGGAAGATGTCCTTGAAATGGACGTCACAAATACCGGTGTTGGTATTCCGCTTGAAAAACAGGCCGCCCTCTTTGACCGCTATGAGGTTCTCACACGCTTTGAAAAAGCCCTGGCAAAGGGCCGCACAAGTAACGGAATAGGCCTTTCCCTCTGTAAGAGCCTTGTAGAGCTTCATAAGGGCACCATTGACCTCCGAAGCGACGGCAGCACCTTCACAACCTTCCATCTGGAACTGCCCAAGCTGCCGGTGGAAACGGACAGCCTTTATGAAATCAAGCAGGAAGAGGCCCTGCCCGCCCATGAGGTTGAAGAAATTGTTGCCGACGAAGCTCCGGAGACAACATCGGCCAAAGACCTTGTGATGGTGGTGGACGACGAACCTGAAATCCGCTCATTCATAAGAAAGACCCTGGAGCCGCACTACTGCGTGGTGGAGGCCGGAAACGGGCAGGAGGCCCTGGAACTTATGAACCAGGAGCGTCCAAAGGTGATTCTCTCAGACCTTATGATGCCCGTGATGGACGGGGTTGCTTTCATCAAAGCCCTGCGCTCGGACGCCCGTACGCGCCATATCCCATTTATCATCCTTTCCAGCAAGGGCACGGCCAATACGCCCATCGAAGCCCTTGAGAACGGGGCCGACGCCTACCTTGAAAAGCCCTTCAACCCACGTCACCTGCTGGCAAGGATAGGCCGTCTCCTTGGAAGGGACGCGGAGGTTATAGCGTACAGTAAATCGGCACGCGCATCTATTGAACAGTTTGCCGGCAAGGAGATGAAAACGGCCGACAGAGACCTTCTGAAGGCCATCACGGAAGTCATCCTGAGCCGCCTGGATGATGAAACTCTTTCCGGGACCGATGTTGCCGATGCCGTAAGCATAAGCGAAATGCAGCTTTACCGCAAGCTCAAGTCACTTGTGAACATGACTCCCACGGAGTACATCCGCCACCTCCGCCTTGACCGCGCCGCGCACCTTCTCCTTTCCACCAACAAAAACGTCCAGGAAATAATGTACGCCTGCGGTTTTGTCACCAAAACCTACTTCTTCCGTGAATTCTCCAAGCGCTACTCCATGTCCCCCGGCGAATACCGCCGCTCCCAGCGTGGACGATAATAATTGATTATACGTACACCCAGGTCAGGCCGTGCTGTTTGGGGAGGGTGATGGTCTCTCCATTGGCCAGCTCAAGATATACATTTTTGTCGTCCTGCCAGACATTGCGGAACATTGAGTCTCCGTCCGCCCCCTGCTCCCCAACGGCTTTTCCAAGTTGGGACCAGGTGACGCCGTTATCATAGCTCACAAACCAGTAATCGGCCTCAATCTTAAGAAGCGGGGTAATGCCGTCCCGGCCATTGCCGGATGCATCGGCCCTTACCTTCTCCCCTACGGAATCATAGATCCAGTCTCCGTCAAGGGTCCAGTACCAAATTCCGTCCGTGTCTTTCTTTATGCCGATTTTTGGCGTATGCCCGTCCTCTCCGTTTTTGCCGTTATAGATGGTGATGGGATTTCGGCCATTGAAAGAAATTGTGTAGCCTACCACCGTGCCGTTTTCCGTAACCGGCGTCACATCCTTTACATAATCCCGCGCGTTCAGTGCATCCACAATTGCCTGCAGGGAATTGATGTTGGTATTTAGCTGGTTACAGATTTTCTCCAGCCTTGTAATACGTTCCTCATGGTCATTCAGCTTATCCCAAATGGCCTGATGGCAAGACGTCATCAAAATCAGCGGCAGAAGTACGTAAAGAAATCTTTTCATGTGGCGGAATTTTCCACAAAGATAACTCTTTTTTTATCAAAGGGCAGCTGATTACCACAAAACCGCCATCTTCGGTTGCTCGGTCTTTTTACATGCCGATAATGCCATGGCCACGCCAAGAAAAGCCGTCAGGGCTTTATACATTAAAGAATTATATCTCATGTTAAAAACTATTTACTTTGCTTTTGGGCAGTGCTCAAGGAGGAAGTCAAGGACGGTGTCAAAGTCCTCCGCGGGGACGTATACCTGATTGTGGGAAAGGAGCTGGTTTACCTTGATGAGGTTGAAGGCTCGGCGCACTTTAATGCGGCGGACGGAGGAAAGGTCCGTGGTGGATTCCGTGCGGGAGGCGGCAAGAAGGCCTGCACCTTTGGCGGAAAGTGTGCTGCCGGTGATGGCAGTCAGCGCTCCAACGGCCTGGGCCTTACGCTGCTGGTGAGGATCTGTGGCATGAACAAGCTTTTTCCCGTCCATGGTGAAGTGGACAATGTATTTTCCCCCGTACATGGCCGCCACTATAAGGTACGAAAGGAGGGTTATGCCAATAAAGAGTACCAGAATGAATATGCACATCTTGATACTGCTGCCCCACATGTTTCCTTCCCAGGCCTTTGCCCAGTCATTGTCTATGGCCGTTCTCACAAGGGTTACAATGAGGGGTATGCTGAAAAGCGGCACTATTATCTTCAATACGGTC
>JAFZML010000197.1 GCA_017553255.1 Bacteroidales bacterium
ATTACCGCTACTGTCATTGCCACCATAATACTTCATGTTTTGGCTCAGAGTAACAGGGCCATAAACGTCAAAAATGGGCTCGAAGTAACCGTTTGAACTCTGATAATAATAGTCTCTGGCGCTTCCCGTAGCTCCGTTGCCGGAGTATCCGGACTCATTCAACATTTTGGAAACGGTCTCCTGGGGATTCTGGGTATCGAAGTCCTGGTCCTGGAACTCCACCAGAATGACCAGGAAGTGCTTCTGTCCCTGAGCCACATGACGTTTATCGGCAGACATCTGACGCACGCGGTTTCCGGCCTCTCTTTTAACACGGATACTCTCCATCATCAACTGGGCTTCATTCTCTGGAACCTCTCTATAGAAACCATCCGTATCCATGCGGACTACACGGCCGGCGGCATTGGTGGCCCAGTGGCCCCATTCGTCTCCGTGAAGGCGTATGCTCAATGTGCTTCCGTCCGGCTGAGTGACTTTAACGAAACCGGGATATCCCGGCCGGGCCATAAGCGCAAGACTGCAGGTCAAAAGGACTAATGCAAACAATATCTTTTTCATAGTCAACTACTTCTTAACGACAAAACCCCTTCCCCTGGTGTCTCCAATCCAGACTTTTGAACCGTCTACCTGAAGAACGCTCATCTTGAATTCATGCTCCATAACCTTATCATCGGCCTTGGTCCAGCTTACATTCACCAGGACATCGGCCCCTACTTCAGGAGAGGCCTGAAGCCCGGAAAGAATGACATACTCTTCTTCATCCGGATCTGTAAGGACAAAACAGAGCTCCTCACCGTCATAGAAACGCACCAGCTGGTCTGTTCCGGGCGCATAGATGCGCTGGCGGCCACCAAGATAAATGCCGAAATTGTCATACTGGGTAACAGGAGTGGCAGGTTCAGTTTCCTTGCGGTACAGCTTCACCTCCGTGTCAAGGCCGGTATTGGAGCCATAACAGGAGAAACGGGGGTTGCCCTGGTTGTAGTTGTAGCGCAAATGATTGTATGATCCCGCCAGTGCCATTACAGTAGCCGTTCCGTCAGAGGCTATTGACACGGTCCACTTGGAATAATCAGTGAGCGGCTCATAGGTCTGGAGGTAATTTCTCCTTGACTCCTGAGCTCCAAGATAACCGTCCTCTACCGTGAACACCCATGCGCCGGGCACCCCTTCCAGGGTAACCAGAGCAACATCGGCATAAGGGTTCAAGATGGTTCCGTCATCTTCAAGCGTAATATCAACCGCATTGCGGTATTTGGCGTCCTGGGCGCCCATGGCCTGCTTGCCATCAGGGCTAACAATAAGGAGCTGATCCCCTGCCAGGATGTCTTCCTCACTGGTAACCAGTGTGAACACGCCATCAAGGGTGGGCCGGATAAAGCCAGCCTGGTTCAAGGTAAGGGTTTGAGAGAGCTCACCTGAAGCAAAAGTGATGGTGGCGGTTCTCCCCTCCTCACTTTCATTTGCCAGCACCGTAAGGGTGAAAGGTTTCTCCTCCAGGCCCTTGGTTGCCATTTCAATAATGGCCCAGGCGGCGTTTGAAGTTGCCGATATGTCTACATTGGCCTTCAACACCAGCGGAATATGAGCGCCTTCGGCCTCAACTTCAAGAGTGCTCTCCGTGAGGACAATGGCATCTTTCTGAGCCTGGACAACGGTTAGGATATAGGCCTGTTTACCCACGTTGAATGTTACCACCGCCTGGCGGGAATCATAATCCGTATTCTCCGCAAGGATGAGTTTTGTTCCACTGAGGATAATCCATGATGCCGCCTCCGGAATAACCACATTCCCCGCGCCCTCCGGCAAATCCAGGGAACCTGCACCGGCATCCACGCTTTCCTGGTAGCTAATTGGATCAGGATCAGGTACTGGGGCAAGCGTCACCTGCAGCTCTTTTGAATAGAGGCTGCCGTCTGAACCGGTGGCCGAAAGGGTCACTTTGCCATCAACGGCATCTACAGGCAGCGTAAGGGAGACGGTGCCCTCTTTCCCCTTGGGATTTGAAATGGTGACGGTCCAATCCTTAGGGGCCGATGCTTCCAGGGTAAAACTGACGCCATCAGGGGCAGTTACCTGATAGGCGGCATCACGCTTCTCCCCAACCGGCATATTAAGGAAGGCCGATTCATCTATAATGATTTGCAATTTAACCTTGGGAGAGTCATCCGTA
The DNA here is from genome assembly GCA_017553255.1 of Bacteroidales bacterium. Taxonomy (GTDB): domain Bacteria; phylum Bacteroidota; class Bacteroidia; order Bacteroidales; family UBA932; genus Cryptobacteroides. The sequence goes on from JAFZML010000197.1 coordinate 2,174, forward strand.
CCGGGATTCTCCGGCTCCTGTTGTTTCAGCTGATTACACGCACAGGCAAGGACCGCCAGCGGCAGCAGGAACAAGAATAGTTTTTTCATCTTTATTGATTTTCTTCTTTCTTCCATTCAAAGGAATAGAGTATTGATTCTACCTGACGCAGATACTGGCGTTTGTCGTAGCGGGGTGCGTATACAAAGGCCTCCAGGACTATTATGTATTGGCCGTCAGGGCTGTAGAAAGAGTGTGACACAAACGGACCGCCCATGAAGTCTCCGTGAACCTCCCAGAAGCCGCGGGTTTCCATAAAGGACCTTCCCTTGTAGCTGAGGGAGCGGCACACGGGCTCCTGGGCCGTGGATGTGGTCATATAGGAGCCGTCGAACATGCCGGGAACGTTAGCCTGCATTATCTCATTGCGCTTGGAGATTATATTCTGGAGGGAGAATGCGTCTTCCCCGGGGACGGGATACTTGTAAATGAGGACGGTCTGGTTGGTGTACTGCTTTTCATCGGCAATCCATACAAAATCCTCCGTGAACTTACGGCAGCGATACCCGGAGGGGAAGTGCAGGATGCCGCCTGTAACGGCCGCCACAGGCTCCTGAAGGGCGCCTTCTTCATAGAGTTTGGCGTTGGCTATCACGCGGTCACGTTCCGCCTGCTCAAAGAACTCTGAGATTATTACGCAGTCATGGTCAAAGAGGGAGAGGGCCTCATCCTCATCAAGGGCATTGATCTGGACCACGGCCTGGGGCTGGGCCCAGATGTTGTGCTTATACACCACGCCGCTTGTCTGGTTCTGGGGAGTGATGTTCACAAGGAGCATGTTCCTGTGCATCTTGAACATGTTGGTGAATGCTCCCGGGGGCACGTTTGAAAGGACAAAAAGCGGCTCACGCTGTGCCAGGTAAGGGGTATCCTCTGCCAGGACATCACGGATTGCAACGCCAAGATTGCCTTCCCACTGCTCACGCTCAATTATCACAAGGACCTCTCCGGCCTTGCCGCTAACGTTGGGAAGAAGGTTCCCCTTTTTGTCATTCTTGCAGCCTGCAAGCGCAAGCACAGCAAGGCATATTGCCAAAATACGGTATTTCATTTCATGAAACATTAAATGTTAACGTTACCCCCTCCCGAAACCCCTCCCCTCGGGGGGAGGGACTTAAAAAGGTAAGGGTTTATTAAAGCCTATCTTATTAATCTCATAATATCATTGCCGAATGCCACAAACATAAGCAGCAGCAGGAGGATCATCCCTATCACCTGGGCCACCATGAGGAATTTATCCGACGGTTTCCTGCCGGTAATCATCTCATACAGGCAGAAAACTATGTGCCCGCCGTCAAGCGCCGGAATGGGCAGTAGATTCATTACGCCCAGCATTATGCTAAGTAGCGCCAGGATGTACATAAACTGATGCCAGTTCCAGGAGGAAGGAAAAACCTGGCCGATAGCGACAAAGCTTCCCACGGACTTGTACGCTCCGGTGGAAGGCGTTGCAACCAGCCTGAGGTCTCGGAGATACCCGGTAACGGACTCCCAAGCCCAGGAGCAGCCGGCGGGAATGGCCTGGAGCACGGTATAATCCCGGTGCCTCAGGTATGTGTTCAGGAAAAACACACCCAGCATACCCGCGGAATCTACCTGCACCGGCACTTCAAGTGACTCACCGTCACGGATAACCGTCACGGCAAGAGACTCCCCTGGATGGGCCCGGAGCACCTTCTGGGCATCCTGGAGGTATGGCGTTTCTTCATCCAGCACCCCCACAATGCGGTCCCCTTTAAGGAGGGCCGAATTAGGGGAAGTGGCCATAACGCTGTCTACGTAAAACGGCAGCGCAATGTCAAACATTCCGGGAGTATTGAGGACATCCCCTATGAGGGCCTGGTCTATATAGATATCCAGGGTATCCTGGCCGCGGAGGACGGTTGCCTTACGCACACGGCGGCGGGCAAGGTCACTCTGGAGGTCCATGAATTCCTCCGGGGCGTAATCATCATAAAGGAGGATACGGTCTCCTGTACGGAAACCCATGTCATAGCCCAGTTCATTGACATACACGGGGTTGTCATTGGGGATATAATTCTTGCCCCAGATGGCAAGGATGGCAATGAAAAGGCCAATTGCAAGGATAAAATTGTTGAGCACTCCCCCGCTCATCACAAACAGGCGCTGCCAGGCGGGCTTGGAACGGAACTCCCAGGGCTGCGGAGCGTGCTTAAGCTGCTCCGTGTCCATGGATTCGTCTATCATTCCGGAGATTTTGCAGTAACCGCCAAGCGGGAGCCAGCCCATTCCGTACTCCGTGTCACCAATTTTGAAGGAGAACAGCTTGAAGCCGCCCACGTCAAAGAAAAGGTAAAACTTATCTACCCTTATCCCGAAAACCCTGGCCCAGAAATAGTGCCCGAACTCATGAAAAATGATGAGTACGGAAAGGGCCAGAATAACCTGTAATGTCTTTAAAAGTGCAATCATTTACGCCGTGCCATCTCAAATGCAACCCTGTGGGTTTCAAAGATGTCTTCCAGGGACGGCTCTGCTACAAAATTCACGCCATCCATAACACGGGAAATAATGTCTGGGATATCGTAAAACTTGATTTTATCCTGAAGGAAGGCCGACACAGCAGCCTCATTGGCGGCGTTCATTGCGCATGGTACGTTACCGCCGCGTTCCATGGCATTGAAGGCAAGCCCCAGGCAAGGGAACTTTTCAATGTCCGGGACAGAGAAATTTAGAGCCCCAAGCTGCGCAAAATCCAGCCTTTTACCTTCCAGAGGCAGGCGCTCCGGATATGCCATTGCAAGCTGGATAGGGACCCTCATATCCGGGCAGCCAAGCTGGGCTATAACGGCGCCGTCCTGGAACTCCACCATAGAATGGATAACTGACTCCGGATGTACCACAACGTTTACCTGGGATGCATCCACGCCAAACAGCCAGGCCGCCTCAATCACCTCAAATCCCTTGTTCATCATGGTGGCAGAGTCTATGGTGATTTTGTTTCCCATGTCCCAGTTGGGATGCTTCAGGGCCTCATTTTTAGTAGCCTTGGCTATGCGCTCCTTCTCCCATGTGCGGAAAGGCCCGCCGGAAGCAGTGAGGTGAATGCGGGAAATCTTGTTCCCCTGGGCGCCCAGAAGGCATTGGAATATGGCCGAATGCTCTGAGTCTACGGGATAAATTGGAGCCTTGTGCCGGGCGGCAGCCTTCATCACAAGCGCACCGGCGGCAACCAGCGTTTCCTTGTTTGCAAGGGCTATGGTTTTGGAGGCGCTGATGGCAGCCAGCGTGGGTTTGAGCCCGCTGAAGCCCACCATTGCGGCCACCACAACGTCCACTGAGCGGTCCTGGACCAGTTCACAGGCAGCGTCTATGCCCAGGCGGACATCGGCCCAAGGAAGGGCGTCACAAACCTGATTGTACTTGGATGGATTGCAAATCACAACGTGCGGCACACGGAAGGCACGCGCCTGCTCAATGAGAAGCTCCGCGCTGTTGTTGGCGGATATCATGTACACGGAGAATTTGTCCGGGTGCTGCCTTACAACGTCCAGGGTCTGCGTCCCTATTGATCCCGTGGATCCAAGTATTGCAATTGACTTTTTCATATTTTTAATAAAAGATCCTTCGTCGCTTCGCTCCTCAGGATGACAATGGCTGTCATTCTGAGCGAAGCGAAGAATCTAAAAACTAATGTATTCTGCTGGGTCTGCGGGGCGGCCGCCATACCAGAGCTCAAAGTGAAGGTGGTCTCCCTTTGTGAGTGACGGAGAGGACGCCAGGAGCGCCACAGGCGTACCGGCCTTGACGCTGTCCCCTACCTTGTGAAGGAGTTTCTGGTTGTTGCGGTATATGGAAATGATGTCTCCCTTGTGCTGGAGTATGATTGAATAGCCTTTTTCCTGGTCCCAGCCGGTAGAGATGACGGTGCCGTCAAGGACGCTCATGACCATGGTTCCGGCGGGGGCGGTGATATCCGTCCAGGGGTGAAGGGTGGCGTCGAAGGCGTTGGAAATCACGCCCTTGATGGGCGGGAAGAAGGTTTGCGCCTCAATGGGAAGGTTTCGGCCCTGGGAGGAGACTCCAAACTGCTCCTGGGCGGAGACATCGGCCCTTAAAAGGGAATCCCTGAGCTCCAGGAATTTGGCCGAAGGGATGGCCGATGACCCCTTGCTCCCAAGGATGAGCGAATCCATGCGGATGGGCTGCTCCCCGGACACTATGCGGCGGAGATTCTCTGAATAAAGCTGCCACTGGATGATGCGGGTTTCCAGGGAATCTATCCTTTGGGCGTTCTGGACGGCCTGACGGCGGGAATATGCGTCCGGATACCCCGGGATGAAGGTGCGGATGGGGGTATATGCTATGATGCAGAAAAGGCCCACAATCACTATGACCACGGCCGACGTTATGGCCACAATCATGGTGGTTTGGCTGAAGCGGAGGCTCCAGAGGCGCTCATGGGAGCTGGCGTCTACCATTGACAGACGGAAATTCCTGGCCTTGTTATCTTTACTTTCCATAATTATTCTTAACTTTGCGCACTAAACCATGGACAGAGTTATAGGCATAGATTTTGGGCTCAAGCGCACCGGCCTTGCCGTAAGCGACCCCCTTGGGATATTTGCTTCCGCGCTGGATACGGTACACTCTACAAAGATAATAGATTATCTCAAAAATTATGCGCAAAATGAGAGAATCATTGGATTTGTAGTGGGTTATCCCGTAAATCTGGACGGCCGTCCCTCAGAGGCCAAGGCCCACGTGGACGCCTTCCTCCCAAGCCTCAGGAAAGCCTTCCCGGATGTTCCCATAACACTTGAAGATGAACGCTTTACCTCTGTCCTGGCCCACAGGGCAATGATAGACGGAGGCATGAAGGCCTCCCGCCGCAGGGACAAGACTGAGGTGGACAAGATATCGGCCGCAATTATCCTCCAGGGATATCTGGACAGAACGGCAAAACAATAGATCCTTCGTCGTTTCACTCCTCAGGATGACAAAACTGTCATTCTGAGCGAAGCGAAGAATCTAAATTAATTGAATTATGATTAAACCTATATACTTATACGGAGCAGACGTGCTAAGGCAGAAAGCGGCACCCGCAGACCTTTCAAAGCGTGAGGAGATAGTAGCCCTTGTGCAGGACCTCAAGGACACCCTTGTAAGGGCCGATGGCTGCGGCCTTGCGGCGCCGCAAATCGGCATAAGCCTACGCGTTGTGATTGTGGACGGAGACGTTGTAGCAGACACCTACCCCTACCTCAAGGACTTCCGCCGCACCATCATCAATCCGGAAATCCTGGAAGAGAGCGATGAGAAGGTTACCTATTCCGAAGGCTGCCTGAGCATCCCCGGCATTTACTGTGACGTTGTCCGCCCCAAAAAGATCAAGGTGCGCTATTACAATGAGGACCTTGAGGAGGTCACGGAGGAATTTGACAACTTTGCCGCCCGCATGATCCAGCATGAACTCTCCCACCTGGACGGAGACCTCTTCACAGACCACGCCGCCCCCATACGCAAAAAAATGATTTCCAGCAAGTTACAGGGTATCATCAAGGGCAAGGTTCATCCACACTATAATGCCAAACTGAAATAAGATACGCTCGCTTCGCTCGGTATGACAGAGGACACACCGTTTTTGTCATTCCGAGGCCCGAAGGGCCGAGAGAATCTCAGGCCACACTTATCTTACACGAATCCTCTGTCCTATCCTAAGGATGGAGGATTCTTTTATGCCGTTGAGGCGGCAGAGTTCACGGACGGAAGTGTGATACTTCTTGGCGATGCCGGAGAGGGTGTCACCGGAGCGGACGGTGTGATAGCGGATGGCGGCGGCCTCTGCGGCGGCGCGGGCGGCGGCTTCCTTCTTGGCCTGTTCCTCTGCGGCTATGCGGTCCTCTTCATCCGTGCGGAAAATCTCGTCTTCATCATCTACGCTCTGGACATACCTCTGATTGGGGTTGAAGTACCAGGAGCGAATCTTGAGGAGCCTGTGCCTGAGCGTGCCGGACTCAAAATCTATGAGCCAGGCAGGGTCAAAGGCGGCGCCGTGATATCTTGTCTCAAAGTGAAGGTGAGGCCCGGTGGAGCGCCCCGTGGACCCTCCAAGGCCGATAATATCCCCTGCATTCACCCAGTCACCGGACTTGACGTCACGGCGTGAAAGATGGCCGTAGAATGTCTCCAGGCCGTTTGCGTGACGGATTACCACAAGGTTGCCGTAGCCTCCAACATAGTCTGATATACGAACCTTGCCGTCAAAGGCGGCGGGAACCGGAGTGCCAGTGGGATAAGGCAGGTCTATGCCCTGGTGACGGCGCCCGTGACGATACCCGAAAAGGGACCTTGGATGAGTCTGGTACGGGCAGCAGTATGAATCCAGGGTATCTACAACCCATACGGAGAAGCGGTCTGGAAGACTTTCCGGCTCCTCCCTGTACGGATTCACGGCGCGGGTGTCCCAGTTGGCGGTGAAAACGCTGTCTTCTACCACCTTGGAGGGATCTTTCACATACCTGTAGGTGCCGTTGTTGTACAGAACCACCTTCACGGCGGGGTTGCCGGTGTCCAGGGTATCGGCATAAGGGGTACTCTTGCGAGTGGAAGAGCTAAGCTGCTGCCTCCCGAAAGAATGCCTTAGGGAATCCGCCTCCCTGTCCTGGGCACCCACCGTCAAAGCCGCGGCAAGGCCCGCAATAAGAAGTAAGAGCTTTCTCATCAAGGCCTAGCGTTTCCCTCCGAACTGTCCCACAATGATTTCATCGGCCTTGGCAATCTTCTCCTTCAGAACCTCCTTGGAAGTGGCCTCGCAGATGAAACGGAGGTAGGGCTCCGTGTTGGAAGGACGGATGTTGAACCACCAGCCCGGGAATTCCAGACGGTAGCCGTCGAAGTCCATTACCTTGGTGGGTTTTTCAGTGCTCTCAAAGTATGCCTTCACGGCATCCATGGCGCCCTTCTTGTCCTCAACTTTGTAGTTGATTTCACCTGAATTTTCATACTTTGTGAGGCGGTCCATCTCCTCTGAGAGCTTGATTCCCTGCTTTTTAAGGGCCGACACAATGCGCAGCACAATTATGCTTGAAAGCATGCCGCTGTCACTGTAGAAGAAGTCCTTGAAATAGTAGTGACCGGCAAGTTCCCCGCCCCAGAGGCCGTCAATTTCACGGAGCTTGGGTGCGGCGAAGGCACGGCCTACCCTCCAGGTGTGGACATCGGCATTATATTTACTCCTAAGTTCCTCTGCTACGGCAAGGCTGGAGCGGATTTCCTGGAGGACGCGGGGATTCTTCTCCCCTCTTTCGTCGCAGAAATAGCGGGCCATGAGGGCAATCACAAGGTCCGGAGCCACAAAGCGGGCTTTGTCGTCTACAAACATAACGCGGTCAGCGTCACCGTCGTAGATTACGCCAACATCGGCCTTAATCTCACCTACAAGCTTCTTGAGGGGCTCCACATTCTTCGGGACCAGCGGGTTAGGCTCATGGTTGGGGAAGTTGCCGTCCATCTCGTCAAAGAGGAAGGTGGCGTTTTCTCCCTTGTAGATTTCCTTTGCAAAGAGGCAGCTCATGCCGTTGGAAAGGTCAAAGGCAATCTTAAGATTGGAGTAATCCCCTTTGTATTTCTTGAGGAAGTTGATGTAATCCGGCTTGATGTCAATTTCCGTGACCTTGCCGGGCTTTGCAGCCTTGGGAGTGGGACGGCCCTCTTCAATCCACTGCTTGATTTGGCCAAGGCCAGTGTCCAGACCCACCGGAAGGGCGTTTTCCCTTGATACCTTCATGCCGTTGTACTCCTTGGGATTGTGGGAAGCCGTGATCTGGATGGAAGCCTTGTAGCCGTAATTTGCGGTGCCGAAGTACACCAGCGGAGTGCTGCTGAGGCCGATATCGTCTACATCGGCACCGGCATCCGTGATGCCCTTGATTACGTAGTCATGGATTTCCTGGCCTGAAAGGCGGCAGTCCCGGCCAACCAGGACTTTACTGGCCTTTAAAAGCTCCGGAAGGAAATATCCAACTTTGTAAGCGGTTTCGCGGTCCCAATCCTTGTTGTAGATGCCGCGGATGTCGTAAGCATGAAATGCACCCATGATTATTTTTCTATTAGTTTCAGGAATTCGTTACGTGTTTTCTGGCTCTTGAGGAAAATGCCGGAGAAGGCACTTGTGGTGGTTATGGCATTGGATTTTTGCACGCCGCGCATGGACATACACGTGTGCATTGCCTCAATTACAACGGCAACGCCAAGCGGCTGCAGGCTGTCCTGGATGCAGTCACGGATTTGTTCAGTGAGCCTCTCCTGGACCTGGAGCCTGCGGGCATAGGTTTCCACCACGCGGGCAATTTTGCTGAGCCCGGTGATTTTGCCGTTGGGGATATATGCCACGTGGGCTTTGCCGATAAAAGGCAGCATATGGTGCTCACAGAGGGAGAAAAGTTCAATGTCCTTCACAATGACCATGTGATTGTACGGCTCCGTGAAAAGGGCGCTCTGGACTATGGTTTCCCCGCTCTGGTAATACCCCTGCGTGAGGAACTGCATGGCCTTTGCCACGCGCTCCGGGGTTTTTTGCAGGCCTTCCCTGCCGGTATCCTCTCCAAGAAGGCCCAGGATAGCCTTAATGTGTTCCGCTATTTGGGCGGTTGTTTCCTGGTCATATTCTTCTATGCGTCTGTATGCCATTGGCCTGTAATTTGAAGCATTTAGTTTACAAATTTACGGAAAAAAATTCATTATCTAAGTTTTTTTCCTATCTTTGCAGCCCCAATTGCGGGGACAACTTGATTATTAACAATTAAAACGCTATAATACAATGTTTTGGACACTTGAACTTGCAAGCTCACTGGACGACGCCCCGTGGCCCGCAACCAAAGAAGAACTCATAGATTACGCCAACCGCACCTGCGCCCCCGATGAGGTCATTGAAAACCTTGAGGAACTGGACGACGACAC
>JAFZML010000198.1 GCA_017553255.1 Bacteroidales bacterium
CGGGGAGTTCCATTCCTATCTTAAGGTCCTCAATGTCTCGGATATCGTCGGCAAATGAGAACTCCTGGGCGGTTTCACGGGGGTCGCGGCCGGGCTTTTTGAGTTCCTGGATAATGTCATTAACCGTAGGAAGGCCGAAGTCCTTCTCCACAAAGTCCTGTGCATTGAGCTTTGAGCAAAGCTCCTCATTTCCAACCAGTTCCTGTGTGGTAACACGGAGGCTCCTTGCCATTTTATCCACAATATGGTATGACTCCGGATGCACGGCCGAATTGTCCAGCGGATTCACTGCACCGTGGATGCGAAGGAAGCCCGCGCACTGCTGGTAGGCCTTGGCGCCAAGGCGGGGCACCCTCAGAAGCTGCTCACGGGATGTGAAATCCCCGTGGGATGCCCTGTAATCCGTTATTGCCTTGGATAGCGCAGGGCCGATTCCGCTAACGTAGCGCAGCAGCCAGGGACTTGCGGTATTGAGGTTTACACCCACGGAGTTAACGCAGCTTTCCACTGTGGAGTCCAGCTTTTCCTTCAGGAGATTCTGGTCTACGTCGTGCTGATACTGACCCACTCCCAGGGACTTGGGATCTATCTTCACAAGCTCCGCAAGAGGATCCATAAGGCGTCGGCCGATGGAAACCGCGCCACGCACGGTTACATCGTACTGAGGGAACTCCTCACGGCCAACGTCTGATGCCGAATACACGGATGCGCCGTCTTCGCTTACGGAGAATACGCGGATGCTTTCCGGCAGGCCAACCTTGCGCACAAAATCCTCAGTCTCACGGCCTGCAGTGCCGTTTCCTATGGCAATTACCTCAATGCCGTATTTCTCTGCAAGGTCTGCAATCTTTGTGATTGCCTCAATCTTTTTTGCCACGGGCGGATGAGGGAATATGACGTCATGGCACAGCAGGTTTCCCTGTGCATCCAGGCACACCACTTTGCAGCCGGTGCGGAAACCAGGGTCAATTGCCATAACCCTTTTCTGGCCCACAGGAGCGGCTAGAAGAAGCTGCCGGAGGTTCTCTCCAAATACCTGTACGGATTCTATATCGGCCTTTTCCTTGGCCTCCTTCAGGATTTCCGTGGTGATGGATGGGTCCAGAAGACGTTTGAAGCTGTCGTCCACGGCCATCCTGATTTGTTCTCCGCTTTCACGGGCGGGATAGCCGTGCTCCTGGCAAAAGTCGTAGTAGAGTTTGTTGCCGCACTTTTCAGGGTCTGCGTCTATGCTAACCCGGAGGAACCCCTCTGATTCGGCCCTCAGCATAGCCAGAAGGTTATGCGAAGGGATTTTTGCAATGGGGTGGGAGAACTTGAAATAGCTGCGGTACTTTGCCGCTTCAGGGTCCTCCTGGCCCTTTTTTGTTACGGCCGATTCCACGCGCCTTGTGCGATATATGCCACGGAGGGTTTCCCTATAAGATGCGGTTTCACTTATTCGCTCCGCCATTATGTCACGGGCGCCGCCAAGTGCCGCCTCCGTGTCCTTGATGTCACCTTTTACGTATTTCCGGGCATCGGCCTCAGGATTGCGGGACTTGCCGCTCCAGAGAAGGTTTGCAAGAGGCTCCAGGCCAGCCGCCACAGCCACCGTAGCACGCGTTTTACGCTTGGGACGGAACGGCAGATAAAGGTCTTCCAGCCTGCTGGACACAACACATTCCTCTATCTCCTTCTGCAGTTCCGGCGTAAGCTTATCCTGCTCTGCAATGGTCTTGAGGATGGAATCCTTGCGCTTTTCCATATCGGCAAAGACATCGGCCCAGTGCTTGACCTCCGCCACTTCAATGTCCGTGAGGCCGCCGGTGCGCTCCTTGCGGTATCGGCTTATGAACGGGACGGTGCAGCCGTCATCAAACAGTTCTGCGCAGTTGACAACCTGCCACCCCTGGACACCAAGGACGGTGGCTATGTAATTAATGTATATTTCCTTCATACGTGATACGAATATAACAATTTTCAGCTGCTCCTGCAACATGTGGGCAATGACTTACACGAAAAACGCCATTTTTGCGCGCCTCGTTGACCAAATGGGCAATGACTTACACAAAATCGGCCTTTTTTGCGCGTCTCGTTGGCCCCAAAGGCTGAAGAGAAAGGAGATTCCCGGTCGGGGCCGGGAATGACGGGCCCTAGTCCTGAGAAAAGTCTTTAAGTGATTCCCTGTAGGCGTTGAAAATCTTGGACTTGGAAAGGAAGCCAAGGTATTTGCGATCGCTGTCCACAACAGGGAGGTTCCAGGCACCGGTTTTCTCAAACTTACGCATCACGGCCTCCATTGAATCTCCGGGATAAACGTATTCCGGGGCGGTTTTGAGGTAATTGAAAACGTGGCGCTCATCATATAGCTCCGGGCGGAACATGTCCTTACGGATGTCTCCAAGGGTTACGTAGCCCTGGAAACGGCCCCTGCCGTCAATGACCGGGAAAATGGAGCGGTCGCTGGAAGAAACGGCCTCAACAAGCTTTCCAAGGGTATAATCTACCCGCACCGGGAGGAAGTCCTTCTCCAGGAGATTATCCATTTTGAGGAGCGTGAGGACGGCTTTATCGGCCTCATGGGTAAGGAGCTCCCCTGCCGCGGCAATACGTTTGGTATAGATGGAATGCTTTTCAAAGATGCGGGTGGTGCCATACGCCACGGCCGATGTCAGGATAAGCGGCACCAGCAGCTGGTATCCTCCGGTAATCTCTGCAATAAGGAATATGGCGGTAAGAGGCGCCTGCATCACACCGGCCATCAGGCCGCCCATACCCACAAGCACGAAGTTGGCCACAGGGACGGCTCCGGGGGCGATGAGGTTCATTACATCGGCCACAACAAAGCCCACCAGGGCGCCAATAAAGAGCGTGGGGCCGAAGGTTCCGCCAACTCCCCCACCCGCGTTGGTGAAGGTCATTGAGAACACCTTCAGAAGCAGTACCAGGAGGAAAAAGAGGGGCACGCCCCAGGAGAAATTGAGGATATGGCCAACAGGCGTTCCGTTGCCAATTTCAGGGTCCAGGCCATTCAGGAGCGGCCTCAGGAAGTTGTAGCCTTCTCCGTGAAGCGGCGGGAAAAGGAAGATGAGAAGACCCAGTGCAAGCGCGCTCAGAAGCCATTTGAGGTATGGATTCTTAAGCCTTGACAGGCGGTCTTCCATCTTGAGGGTGGTGTAGATGAAATACAGTGAAAAAAGGCCGCACAGCACACCCAGAAGCAGATAATACGGCACATTTGCCATATTGAAATCCACTATTGTAGCGGCAAACGGGCTCACCTTTCCAAGGCAAAGATAGCTTACCAGCGTGGCCGATACTGAGCTCAGGAGCAGCGGCAGTATCCCAGACATGGAGAGGTTGAAAAGGAGGATTTCAAGCGTAAAGAGCACGCCTGCAAGCGGAGCGTTGAAAATACCCGCCACAGCGCCCGCAGCGCCGCATCCAAGGAGGAGGGTCATTCCCCGGTAGGACATTCCTGTGTATCGGCCCAGATTTGAGCCGATGGCTGCGCCGGTATAAACTATTGGAGCCTCGGCACCAACTGAACCGCCAAAACCTATGGTCAGTGCGCTGGTGACAAGGGAAGACCAAATGTTGTGGCGCTTAATCTTGGATTCATTCTTGGAGACGGCCTGAAGGACCTTTGTGACTCCGTGGCCTATGTTGTCCCTCACCAGATACCTCACAATGAGAAGGCTCAGGAGCATACCCACGCCGGGGAATATGAGGTACAGCAGGCGGCTGCCGGGCATTATGCCGGAAAGCCAGCCCTGGATTGCGTGGATAGATACCTTCAGCGCCACTGCGGCTGCGCCGCAAAGAAGGCCTGTCACCACCGACAAGAGGGGTAGCGCCGTACTCTCCGGCACCTTACGCAAAAGGGCCCTCAAAGGGGCCCATAAGAATTTATTCATCATCTGCTCCGGAAGAATACTGGGCGATGTTGTCATCTGGGAGGGTTTCTCCGGAATCCTCAGGGGAATCCGGGGCGCCGCCGGCCACGGCCTCATTCTCTGCGTCTTCCTCACCTTCAAGCCAGCGGGCTACATCCTCAAGGTCATCCGTTTTGACGTTGATCTTTACAAGGTATATAGCGTCTGATGTCTCAACCGTAACGGCATAGAAACTTGTGCCGTCCGGCTTGGGATATTTGACAAGGTCATTCAGGTAATCACTGAATCCCTTGGGATATTTTTCCTGAAAAGCGGCAGCCAGATCCGGATGCATTGCATTCATCTTCTCAAAGCTTACTACGTGTCTCTTCTTAGTGTCTGCCATAATCTACTTCTTCTTGTTAGGTTTAGTCTTTCCGCCTGCAATATTAGGTTTTTGTTTTGAACCTTGCAAGGGCTTTCCGCTTTTTTTTGAAGAATTTTTAAAGAAATATGATTTTTGCCTCATTTTGCGCTCCGGGTCACGCTCCACAAACACCGGTTTCATGTCCCTGGGATCAATTCCGCTGTAGAACATGACGGACGAAGTTGTCATGGGCGTGGGCGTAAAATCCTGCACCTGGTCCATCCAGATGCCCTTCAGGGCCGGGTGGTTTGCCAGGCATTCCATATCCTTGAGCGTACAGCCCGGGTGGGACGATATAAAATAAGGTACAAGCCCCACGTGCGTGCCTGCGTCACGGTTAATCTTGTCGAATTCCTTCCTCAGCCGCTCAAATAGCTTGAACGTGGGCTTTGCCATCTTCTGGAGCACGTGGTCTTCAGTGTGCTCCGGGGCCACTTTCAATCGGCCGGAAGTATGGTCCAGGACAAGGGTTTTGAGGTAAGGCTTGGAGCTCTGGTCCACAAAGCCGTCCTCCGTGAGGAAGAGGTCATAGCGGATACCGCTGCCTATGTAGCTATGCCTGATGCCCTTGGTGGAGTCTATCTTTTTGTACAGCTCCATCAGGCGGGTGTGGTCACAATCCAGGTTGGGGCATCTTGCCGGGAAAAGGCAGCTGCGGCGCTTGCATTTGTCGCACAGCTCCAGGTTTTTCCCATGCATGCCGTACATGTTTGCCGTAGGCGCTCCCACGTCCGATATGTTTCCCGCAAAGTCCGGCAGGTTGTTAAGCTCCTTTACCTCCTTCAGGATGGAAGCCTCGCTTCGGCTCTGGATAAACTTGCCCTGATGAGCCGCAATTGTGCAGAAGTTACAGCCCCCGAAACAGCCCCTGTGGGTGTTTACGGAGAACTTGATCATATCGTACGCCGGGATTCTCTTGCCCTTGTACCGCGGATGCGGCAGCTTTGTAAACGGCAGGTCCCAGAAGCTGTCCATTTCCTCCTGCGTTGCAGGCGGATACGGCGGATTGATCTGCACATACCCGTCCCCCACCGGCTCCAGAATAGTATCAGGATGCATCATATTAGCGTGCGTCTCAATCCAGTGGAAATTCTCCGCAAACGCCCGCTTGTCCTTGCAACATTCTTCAAAGCTATGTAGCACCAGAGTTCCGGAGGGTATAGGTGCTCCAACCGCCTTCGCTTCGCTCAGGCCCCTCCCACTGGCTTCGCCAGCGGGCCCCTCCCCCTTATCCGGCCGGGGGTGGCCAGAGATTTCCGGACGTGAGTCTGCCGGTATTGAACTGTCATTCTGAACCTTCAAACTGTCATTCTGAGCCTTCAAACTGTCATTCTGAGCCTTCAAAC
>JAFZML010000025.1 GCA_017553255.1 Bacteroidales bacterium
GAGTGACAAGGAAAGTGCAAAGCCATGGGACGCTGAGGAGCAGTGGGTTATGCGCCACATTGAGCAGGTAAAGCCCATCCTCCAGAAAAATGAGGATGTGATTATGGTTTTCCAGGCCGGCTACGTGGGCGTTTGGGGAGAGTGGTATTATACGGACCACTTTGGGATGAATCCTAAAACCTATGAGGAGTACCAGCCCCGCCGCCGTGTGCTTGACGCCATGCTTGAAGCCCTTCCGGAATCCCGTCAGGTTGCGGTGCGTACTCCGGATTTCAAGATGGGGATGTACGGAATCGGCCTTAAAGATACCCTCAATGCCCAAACAGCCCATAGTGGCACCACCCTTTCCCGCATAGGCGGTTTCAACGACTGCTTCATGTCTTCTCCGGACGACTGGGGTACCTACGGGGCCTCTAACTCCCGCGCTTTCTGGAACGGGGATACGCGCTACACCTTCATGGGAGGAGAAACCTGCGCCGTGCAGCAGGATGAATCAGGCCAGGATGTGTGCAACTGCACCTCTTCCATCAAGAATATGGAGGATTACCACTGGTCATACCTTAATATCAGTTACAACACAAAGGTCCTGGACAAATGGAAGAGCGGCGGCTGCTATGACCAGGTCAAAAGGCGCCTGGGTTACCGCATAGTGCTTGAGAAGGCCCTGCATACGCCAACGGCCGTGGCAGGAGAGCCTTACAAGGTGGTGCTGCAGCTTCGCAACGACGGCTTCTCCGCCTTCCAGAATCCCCGTGAGGCCCGTCTGGTGTTTATTTCGGCCGATGGAAAGGAGGCCGTATTCCCGCTTGACTCAGACCCCCGCACCTGGCATCCCGGAAGCCACAGGATAGAGGCTTCGATCAATCTTCCCGCCGCAAAGGGAACCCTGTATCTGCATCTTGCAGATCCTCTGCTCCCGGACCGCCCGGAATACAGCGCGGCCCTTGCCAACAATGGTGTTTGGGATTCGGCCAGCGGTTATAACAAACTTTTTGATCTGTAGCGGGATGAAAAGGATATCGGCCTTATTGCTGATGACTATGGCCCTTTTCTCCTGCTCAAGGAGTGAAGTGGTCCGTTTCTGGAGCACCCATAGCATTGATTATACGGATATCGCCGCCGCAGAGAATCAGTTTGCGGATTTCGCGGAGCTTGCGGTGGCTGCACCGGAGGGGGCGGCCATAAAGGCCATTGACGTACTGTTTGACCGCCTCCGGAAAGATGAAGTTGCATATTACATCTATACGGACTGGATGGAAGGGGCGTTCTACAACCTCCTTTCCCCGTGCCGCAGCGCCGCCCTTTATAGCAAATGCGTGGACAGGATAGTGAAGGATGGCATAATCCCTGCCGGCGCCCATGACCCCTATCTCCAAAAACGGGAATGGTTAGGGTACAACCTCCAGGGCTCCGTAGCCACCGTCCCCAGCGTTCCTATCAGCGGGCGCACCCTGGTGCTGGTCCTGGACCAGGGCTGCCCCTCCTGCCGGGAGTCCCTTTCCAAGCTTTCGGCCGATTGGCCGGATATCCGCCGGGTAGCCGTTTGCTGCGGCTATGGCCCCGTCCCGGACTTCCCCGGCTGGGAATACATTTCCGACCGCACCGCCGCCACCGCCGTCTTCGACCCCCGCATGACCCCCATCTTCTTTATGGTTGGAGAGGATGGCAAGGTTGATGTGCCGTACACGCTGGTGTTTTAACAATACATGGAAAACCACATATATGAAAACTAATTATGTTGCTCCCTCCGTGGAGGTTATGTCTCTGAACGGAATGCAGGAAACCATGCAGGGTCCGTCCCTGCTTACTTTGATTGCCGGCCAGAATTTTGGAGACCCGGTGATAGTTGATAGCGCGGATTTGACTACTATGTTTGATATCAATTAACTGGAGGGGGAAAATGAAGAAGTTTTTTGGATTATTTGCAATCACGGCCTTTCTTTTTGCGGGCTGTGCAAAACAGGAAGTAGAGCAGGTAGAGCCTGAAAAGCTCCAGGATGGAAAATATGTCTTCACTTTGAAGGCATCTATGGACTCTGAGATTACAAAAACATCTTATACCGGAGAGACTTCGTTTAACTGGTCATCCGGAGATCAGATATCTGTTCTTTTCCACAAAGATGCCACTAATAAATTCTTTACACTAACCACAACTGGATCCGGCCCAACCGCTTCATTCAGTGGAGAAATAGATGAGGGTTATGAAATAGGCGCTTCCGATGATACCAGTAAGAAGATAGCATTGTTCCCTGCCGGAGCTCATACCTATACGGCCGGCTCCCTTCCCGTTTTCAATATACCTGCAGAAACAGATTTTACGGCTACTCATTTCTCTGCCAATATCCCTATGTCTGCTATGGGTGATGAAAGCAATAACTTTGCTTTTAAGCATATGGCAGGCGCATACAAGGTGGTTTTTACCGGCATTTCAAATACTGTGTCAAAGGTAAGGTTGAGTGTTCTTAATCAACTCAATTACAAGGTGTCCGGAGATTTTCAACTAACCACCTGTTATGATACTCAGCATCTGTATAGATGGTCCGAGGTCTATGACTCAAATGAGGAATCCAGGAGTATATCTTTCGTCACCAATGTGGTCGACGGAAAGGCAACGTTCTATATCCCCTATTCACATGCTACGGGTACAGATAAGGGACATTTTTCTCCTACTATGGTCCTGACTAATCCGGATAATTACTATACATTAAGAACGGTTACTGCAAAAAGTCTGGAGGCTTTCATAGGAGCTGAATATCAAAGATTGCCCACCTATAACCGCATTGTGGTAATCCCGGATATAGCAATTCCAAGTCCAGGAACGGGCACTCCTCCCGTTTGGCCTACAAACCATCATATCAATTGGGATGAGGTTTCTACTGTGATTCCCGGATTGACCACGGCAAAATATGCGGGAATAAACTCAATGAAAGTGACTTCAGATGAGGATAATCTTTATATCCTTTTAGATGCCAAGGTCGGTTTTCTGTGGGACAATGGCACATATGATTATTCCAACTATGCAACTCTCTATGTAGGAGATGGATCTGACACCGGGACTGCATTTGCCTCTTGGTGGTGGCCTGTGAAGAAATACCAGGGCGTCTCCTCTGGCTGGCTTAAGACAGATAATGAATATGTGTATACGGCAGATGTCGGTTCAATAGTTGATAATGCTGCTTCCGTAAGCGGAGAGCATTGCTACTATGAGATAGCATATCCCAGATCAAGCATAGTCGCTCTTCAGGGTACTTCTGCATACATAGGCTTTACATTCACAAAGCAATACAAAATCGGTGGGACAAAGTTTAAGGATCCCACATCGGACTCAGATCCTATGTATACGGGTAATGATCCAGCCGGATATGCACCTACAACCGGGTCTACGGCATCAATGGTAAACATTTCCCTTCCCACCTACCTCCCGCCGGCATCAACGGCATCATCGCCGGTGAACCTAACCTTTACGGAAGCAAGCGGAGAGGTGGCCAATCCGGAGCGCGGTATGATGAGCTACAACAAGATAGTGCTCTCGGCCGCAGGACCTTATTCGGCCCAGAACATTCCGCTGGACTACACCGGGGAAAGCCTTGCGTTCCTTCTGTTCTATATGCCTTATTATATGGACAAGGATCTGGACAGCAACTTCACAAACCTGCTTGCCGCGGAGCTGGATAAAGTCCGCACGGCCGGCAAGAAGGCTATCCTGCGCTTTGCCTACAGTGAAACATATAGTGATGACCAGCCTCAGGAGGCAACTCCTTCGCAGATTTTGGAGCACGTGGACCAGATTGCTTCCACGCTGTCGGAAAATGCCGATGTCATCTACCTGGTCCAGGCCGGATGGCTGGGAACCTACGGTGAGTGGTATTACAAGACCAATAACCACAGCAACTCCGTGCCAGCATATACGGATTACTATAAGTATACCGTTTCCGGGAGTGCGGTCATAGATTTTAACAGCAATCACAAGAATCTTCTTGACAAGATGCTTCTGAAGGTCCCGTCGCCAATCCAGATTGGTCTAAGGACAGCGTTCTACAAGCGCTACTACCTGTCTCCTTCGGCAATTGGCAGCTGGACTGCAATATCGGCCTGGGGCACTGGAGCCAACGAACGTCTTTCATTTTTCAATGACGGTTTCCGCGGCAGCGCCAGTGACGTTGGTACGTTTAAATCTGACGCCGACAGGGAAATGTGGTATTCTCAGGGCAACTGGCTTGCATGCGGCGGTGAACTGTCTTATCAGAGTGAGGAGGACTTTGCTCTTGTAAGTGCTGAGCTTAAAGATTGCGACAACAGCATTGCGGAGCTCAAGCGTCAGCACTGGTCATACCTGCATTACTCTACTTCCAACCGTTTCATGAAGGCGTGGTACGACGCCGGGCGATTTGAGGATATCAAGAAGGCCCTGGGCTATCGTCTGGTGTTGAATTCGGCCGATTTCACCTTCTCAGACCTTAACGCGAGCTCTGAGGTGAGTTACAGCATTTCAGTGCAGAACAAAGGCTGTGCTCCGGTGGTTTATCAGCGTCCCTGCAAGCTTGTCCTTCTTCGCGACGGCTCCGCCCCCATTGTCCTGGTGGATAACCTTTTGGACGTCAGAAACCTCTCGCCGGGTGCTTCGGCCACGGTGCTTTCCAGCTCGTTTGAACTGCCCGTAAGGGTGGCCGATGGCGACAAACTGGCCATCTGGATGCCTGACCGCACGGCTTCGCTCCAGTCTACGCCGGCATACTCCATCCGCTTTGCCAACAGCGACGTAACCTGGGAGGACGGCTTCAATGTTCTGGAGACATTGTAGGGGCGGGAGCTTGTCCTGTTGATTCAAAAACCTTTCGGAACTAACCGAAAGGTTTTTTGTTTAGTTTTGCTCCACTTCCTGTTGTTTTTTCAAAACGGGGGGGGTATCTTTACAGTTTCAAATAAATAACCAGAACAATAGATAATATGCAAAAACAAAACTACTTGGAGCCCGCAATGGAAGTCCTCTCGTTTGCTCCAATTAAGGAGACGATGGAGACGACATCTATAACGATGGGTGTTTCGCCATTAACATTATTGGGTGTTGATATGGGATCCCCTTCAGATTTAAGTGGAGAGAGTTATACTACCATATTTGAATAATTGTGAAGAAATGATATGAAAAAGATAGTATTAATTCTTTTAGCAATTACGGCCCTATTTGCTTGCAGCAAAGAAATCAGTAAGGAGGAGGTTGGCTTTGACATTGACAATCTCACAGAGGGGCAATATGTCTTTACTATCACGGCTTCTGTAGAAGACCTAACAAAGACTTCTTATGCAGGAGAAACAGATTTCTCATGGGATGCACACGACAAAATATCAGTTTTGTTTCATAACGGAGAAACACATAAATTTTATCCACTTGAAACTGTTTCTGGCGCAGATCATGGTAAATCAGCAGTATTCAGGGGTGTAATAGACTCTGGTTATGAAGTTGGAGCTTCTGATACAGAAGGAGGAGTAAAATGGGCTTTGTACCCTGCAGGTAATCATACATGGAATACCACGAATCATAGACCTAATTTTGTTATTCCAAATGTGACAGACTTTACAACTGCAGACCATATCTCTTCTAATATCCCGCTCTATGCACAAGGTGATGGTAGTTCGTACACTTTCTCTCCTTTGGCAGGTGCATACAAAATCACGTTTACAGATATTGATGCATCAAAAGTCAGGTTTATTGTAACACATAACCAAACTCACCAATTATCGGGGACATTTCCCATATCCACAGATGAAACCAATTATTATTGGTGGGCTCAATATGCGTCAGTGGGTTCAGCAAATCAGTCAATAGCAATCATAAAGGATGTTGTGACCAAATCGGCAACTTTTTATTTCTTCTGCGGTATTAAAGATGAAGGAGCTTTCCAACCAACAGTTACGTTAAAAGATGAGACAACAGGATATACCATATACCGTGGTACAGCAAAAACAGCCTGGAGTTCAGATGCTTTAAAACCTATTGCAAACCGAATTGTTGTTCTACCTTCAATCCCCGCCCCCGGAGAGGGTACTCCTTTTATATCTTCTTACGGCATCAATTGGCTTTCTGCATCTGGCGTTGCAGGTAGTACCGCGCCTGGCAATGATGCTGTAAAGCGTTTGAAGTATAGTGCAACAAGCAGCAAGCTTTATCTGTATTTCGAACTTGATGAAACAAAATTATACAACGACCCTTCATATAAATATGGCAATCACTGGTATATGTACTTTGGAGATGGCAGCGGCGAGATTTCATCCCAGTGGAAAGAATCATGTGATGGGAAATTTGAAGGATGGATAAAAATAGCGAATGCCTACAATTTTGATTATTGGGGATCTTCTGGAACAACATTCAGTGGAATTGAAAGATATTATACTTCAGTAGATGGGACTGTGTTTGTTGAAATGGCAATAGATAGGTCTAAAGCCACATATCTGCAGGGAACCTCTTGTCAGTTTGGTTTATGCCTGACTTCAAGGTATATTGATTCTAAAGATGTTTGGCTTGGCAGCGATAGTACAATTATTGGTATTGCCCCTGTTGGTGGTGGTTCGATGATGTCAATGACCTTGCCCACATACGTTGCTCCTTAATCAATAGTTTACTTCTGCCTCAAATAATGGGAATCAGGACATAATTTACCAGAATGCTCCCCGGGAATCAATTGGACCCGGGGAGCATTTGGCATTTATTGCTGTTTTTGACTAATTAACGGTTCTCAGGCCTTTGGAGCGTTTTAACGGCAAACACGGAAAATGTAAAATTACGCGCAAAATTACTGTAATTCTATTGGTAATTACGATAATTTGTTGTATATTTGCAAAAAGTTGAAGCGTATGAAAGTATGGATGACATCTGAATTGGAGGAGCTGTATCTTACTGGGGAAAGTAAGATGTACAAAGATGTGGCAAGGGTTCCGGAGTTGTTCAGTGGCTATACCAGGGCTATAGATGCGCTCAATAAGGCGGAGAATGTGGAGCAGTTGAAAACTATTAGTTATCTTCATTATGAAAAACTTAAATATGAGTTTTCAGGAATCTCCTCGTTTCGGTTGTCAAACAGACACGTTCACAGGCTACTTTTTATTGAAATGGAAGAAGGTGTTGAGGTTCAACTTATAACAATTGATGATACGCATTATGGAAACAAGAAATGATGGCTTTGTCCTTCTGGATGAGAATACAGTTCCCGCTCTTATCCTGCATCCTGGCGGTATGCTGGGCGAAGAGTTGAAAGCAAGAGGAATAAAACAAAAGGATTTTGCTGCTCAGATTGGAATGCAGGCTTCTCACCTGAGTGCATTAATAAACGGTGCAAGGAATTTTACTCAGGCTGTTGCGGATAAAGTAGCTAGGGGACTGGATAATATCCCGGCAAGTTTTTGGATGGGGCTGCAAGAACAGTATAACAGGCGTATAAACCTCAAAAAACAGCAAAGCCTCTCTCTTCTGGTTGCAGGGTATTCTCATTCCATGGAAACGGAACCCGTGGCTGCGTTGGCGTCTCCTGCGGCGGAATATGGCACCAAGGTTAATTACGGGATTACCATTCCACTAAAGGATAAGGACCTGCTAGAAACTCTCTCCAAACGCATGGGGTGGAAACTGGAATCCAAATGAAAACCCCCGAAACCAAATAACGGGGCGCACTTTGCAACGGTAGTGTTTTTTTCGTAAATTTGTTAGACATAGAAAAACTGAATACCAATGAAAAAAGTACTTGCTTTTGGCGCACTTGCGCTGCTTCTTGTTTCCTGCAAGGACAAAGAGCCGCAGCTGCAGTATTATCAGACTCCGTTTACTTATGATATAGTGAAGGTGCAGGAGCCGCCCCAGACCAATGAGGTCCGGAACATCATTTTTATGATTGGTGACGGCATGGGCCTGGAGCAGGTGAGCTGTGCATGGGTGCTTAACCACGGCAAGCTTAACCTTGACAATTTTTCGTCCGTGGGCCTTTCCCGCACCTGGTGCACCAATGAGCTTATCACAGACTCCGGTGCCGGCGGAACCGCCCTTGCCGCCGGTCAGAAAACCGGCTACAGCCACGTGGGCACGGCCGCAGACAGCACGGACCTTTATTCAATCCTGGTAGATGCCTCAAAGCTTGGCAAAAGCACCGGCGTAGCCGTTACCTGCCATTTTGCCGATGCCACTCCCTGCGACTTCTGCTGCCACAATGAGTTCCGTTACAATCAGGAGGACCTCATTGCCGATTATGTCACCTGCGGCGTGGATTACCTTGCAGGCGGCGGCCTGGACTGGTTCACCGTTAACCGTACGGACGGCCGTGACATCACAAAGGAAATGGCTGCCGCGGGTTATAACGTGGCCCTTACGGAGGAAGAGCTTATGGCGGCGGATCTCCCGGTTGTCGGCATACTTTCCCCGGACAATCTTCCCGTTGCCCTGGAAAGGGGAGACCTTTTCCGCCATATGGTGGCTCGCGGCATAGAGATGCTTTCAAAGAATGAAAACGGCTTTGTGATGATGGTGGAGGGCTCCTGCATAGATGACTGGCTGCACGGCAACGATATTGAAAAGGGCATGGAGGAACTCCTTGACTTTGACCGCACCATAGGGGATGTCCTTGAGTGGGCGGCAAAAGACGGCCATACCCTTGTGGTTGTCACCGCAGACCACAACACCGGCGCCCTTACCCTCCAGGACGGCAATCTTGAGGAAGGCATCATCGGCGTCCACTTTGCCTCTGACAGCCATAACGGCATTGCCGTTCCCGTTTACGCCTGGGGCCCCGGAAGCGCGCTTTTCACCGGTATCAGGGAGAATGAGGATTGGGGAAAACTTGTCGCATCGTTTGTAAAGTAAATTATGGCACAGAAAAAACACAATTGGCTGCTGTATGCCCTTGTAACTATGATTACCTGGGGCATCTGGATGACTTTCTCAGATCCCACCATAGGAGAGTATTACCTTGGTATTCCCAAGGATTTTCCCTCGGAGATGGTGTATGTGATTTGGGCACTTTCAATGATTCCCTGTGCAATCTTTGCACTTTATAACATCAAGTGGAAGCTTGATGTGCGTCCCAAGACCGTTGCGCTGAGTATGGGCGTTGGCCTTCTTGGCGCAGGCGGCCAGCTGGTGCTGTTCCTGGCCCTCAAGTATGCCCCGTCCTATCTTGTGATGCCCATGATCTCCGTGGCGCCAATCGTTACGGTTATCCTGTCTTCAATCTTCCTTAAGGAAAAGGTGTCCCGCCTGGGAATCCTTGGCATTGTGCTGGCGTTTGTGGCCATTATCTGCTTTGCCATCCCCAGTGACACGGAAGGTGCCGCAAAGGGCTGGCTGTGGATACTCCTGGCGGCTGTTGTGTTCATCTGCTGGGGCATCCAGGCCTTTGTGATGAAACTGGCCAACAACAATACCCCGGACGCAGAAAGCGTGTTTGTGTATATGGCAATTGCAGCCGTGGTGCTTATCCCGGTGGCCTTCCTCCTGAAGGCACCGCAGGAGCTTGCTGCATATGGCTGGGCCACTCCCACCAAGGTATTCTTTGTCCAGATCCTCAACGCAATTGGAGCCTTCACCCTTGTGTACGCAAACCGCTACGGCAAGGCCATGGTAATTGCTCCTCTGGCCGATGCCTGCTCTCCGGTCATCTGCTGTCTGCTGTCAATAGTGCTCCTTCTCATTGCCCGTATGGATGCGCTTCCCACTGTCTGGCAAATCTCCGGCATGGTGGCAGCCATATCCTGCGTATTTATCTTCAGCAGGGAATAGCATATGAGAAAGATTCTCCTGGTGCTGTGCTCACTGGCAATTATTTCCTGTGGTTGTGACAAACAGCCGCAGGGAGTGCCGGCTACTCCGGAGGAGCAACCCTCCGATGATCCTTCATCCCCTGAAGAAGATCCCCCTTCCCAGCCGGAGAACCCTCCTTATGTGCCGCCGGAAGAAACTCCGGAGGTCCTTGAGAAGCCTGAGGATGCAGGGGACCGCGTGCCGCTTTCCGCTTCCGTGACAAAGGTTCAGCCCATGACCGGTATTGTGCTCTGGACAGACAACAGCGCCCGCACCAAGAGCTACGTGCAGCTGGAGTACTCCTACATGCTTTATAACTCGGTGTGCAAAAAGAAGGATGTCTATGACTGGTCCGTGGTGGATAAACTTCTTGAGGAAGTGGCATCCAGAGGGCACCAGGCCGTTCTCCGCTTCCGCTACACATATCCCGGCAAGTCCTGCTCCGTACCGGACTATATCAAGAATTTGCCGGACTATGAGGCTACAAACGGAAAGAGCGAAGGCCACAGCACTGAGTTTCCTGACTGGCGCTGTGAGGAGCTCCAGCGTTTCCACAAGGAGTTCCACAGGCGTTTTGCAGAGCGCTATGACCAGGATCCCCGCCTGGCGTTCCTTGAAACCGGTTTCGGCCTGTGGGCGGAATACCATATCTACGACGGCCCCTGCATAATAGGCCAGACATTCCCTTCGCATGCCTTCCAGAAGGAGTTCCTGCCCCTTATGGATGAGTGGTTCAAATGCACGCCATGGATGATTTCCATTGACGCTGCAGATGATAAATATGCTCCATTCAGCTCCACCAGGAGTCTCCTCAGCCTTAACTTCGGCAATTTTGACGATTCCTTCATGTGCGAGGAATGGGACAGGGAGAATTACAAAAACTGGAAGTTCTTTGGCACGGACCGTTACAAGAAGGCGCCTTTCGGCGGTGAGTTCAGCTACTATACTTCCAGTGACCAGAAGCATGCACTGGACCCTGAAGGCATGCACGGGCGCGTCTTCGAAGACCAGGTGGCAAAAACCCACATGACCTTTATTATCGGCAATGACCAGCCCGGCAAGCAGTCGGACGCCCGCATCAAGGAGGCCGCAATGTCCATGGGGTATTGCTATGAGGTGCGTGACTTCTGCGTGAATCCCGGCGTATCCGCATCCGTTCTCATTGCAAACGTAGGCGTGGCACCCATTTACAAGGACGCTTTTGTGGCTGTAGAGGGCGTTCGCGGCAGCTATAACCTCCGTTTCCTCCTGCCCGGAGAATACACCTGGATCCAGATCCAGTGCGCGGCCACTACCTCCTCCAAGCCTTCCATTGAGTGTGATTACCTTGTGAAGGGCCAGAAGATAGAATATCAGGCTTCCGTGGAATAAATATTTGATAATCACTGATAAAAGCCGTATCTTTACGCTATGAGAAACGTAATTGTATCGGCTTTTATTTTTTTACTGGCCTCTTGCGCCGGTTCCAATTGGACATTAACCCAGGATTCCACCGGAAAAACTTATCCCGCCTCAGTTCCTTCAACGGTGGCGGCTGTGCTGCTGGAAAGCGGCGCGGAACTTACTCCGGAGGCCCTGGAAGGCAGTTTTACTTATTCCACCGTCCTCAAGGCCCCGGATCTTTCCCGGTATTATAGCCTCCGTTTTGACGGCCTGGGGTATTATGCCGATATCTTCTTCAACGGGGAGAAAATAGCCTCCAAGGATACCACCTTTGGCGTTTTTGCCGTCCGTGAGTTTGACGTAACCCCTCTGCTTAAGAAAAAGAATCTCCTTCAGGTGAGGCTTGAAAGGGCCCGCCCCGGGGATCTCAACCACGGCTGGGTGGACTGGAGCCCTGCCCCTGAAGATGAAAGCATGGGACTTGTGAGGGGCGTTACCTTCCGTTCCCACGGCGCCGTTTCCATAAAGGACCTCTACGTCCATCCCATCCTTAATGATGCCCTGGATAGTGCTGTGATTGAGGTGAGGGCCCTGCTCCAGAATCATTCCGCTGCCCCGGTGAACCTGGTTCTGAAGGGTTCCGTGGAGGGCCGGGAGTTCAGCCACGAGGCCTCCCTTGAGGCCGGAGAGGTCCGCGAGGAAATCTTCAAGGCCCTTGAGATTGCAAATCCCCGCCTGTGGTGGACCCGTGACCTTGGGAAGCCGGAGCTTTATGCGCTGGATTTATCGGCCGAAGTTGACGGCAAGGAGAGTGACGCCGCCGGCCGCACCTTCGGCATAAGGAAATTCACCTCCCGTCTCAATGAAAACGGCCACAGGCAGTACACCCTCAACGGCAGGGATATCCTTGTCCTTGGGGCCGGTTGGGCGGACGACAGATACCTTCGTGACACCCATGAGAGCATAGAGCATCAGATAGAGCTTGTGAAGCATTCCGGCCTCAACTGTATCCGCTTTGAGAATATTTGGGGCAAGGATTCCTATGTATATGACCTCTGTGACCGTGAGGGCCTTCTTGCCATTGTTGGCTTCAGCTGCCAGTGGGAATGGGAAGGCTATTGCGGCATTCCCCACCATAACCTTTACGGCTGCATCAATGACCCTGAGCGCAACGCTGTGGCGTTCCGCTATTTCAAGGACCAGATGCGCTGGATACGCAATCATCCGTGCGTGGCGGCCTTCCTAACCGGCAGCGACAGAATAGCCAACCCGCAGCTTGAGCCCCTCTATCTCAAGGAGTTCAGTGACCTTGGCCTGGAGTTCTCCTACATTTGCAGCGCCGCAGAAAAAACCAGCCTCGCAGGCCCCTCCGGCAACAAGATGACCGGCCCCTATGAGTATTGCGGCCCTGAATACTGGGTTTCCCCGGAGGCCGATGGCGGCGCAGTGGGCTTCAATACGGAAACTGGTATCGGCCTTAATATGCCCCAGATTGAATCTGTGAAGAAGATGATTGCCCCGGAGGAGCTCTGGCCCGCCGGAAAGGCCTGGGACAAGCTTTGCACCGTGGCAGGGGAGGGGATGCACAATATCAGTATCATCCGTGAGGCTGTGGTAGGTCAGTACGGCGCTCCTTCAGGCGTTGAGGAGTTTGTTGCCCGTGCCCAGGCGGCGGATTACGTTGGAACGCGCGGTATGTATGAGGCCTTCCGCATCAAGATTGGCACCGCCACCGGTGTGGTTCAGTGGATGCTTAATTCCGCCGTTCCCATGCTGTACTGGCAGCTCTATGACTGGTACGGAATTCCTACGGCAGGTTATTATGGCACCCGGAAGGCTCTGGAGCCTGTCCAGCTGCTTCTGAACTGGAGGGAGCGCCGTCTCTATGCTGTTAACGGCACGGCTCCGGGACCGGAATCCATTGATCTTGACTGCACGGTGCGTATCTTTGACGCCCAGTCCCGTGAAATAGAGTCTGTCCCCGTGAGCGTAAGTATCCCGGAAGGCACCTCCGTGCCCGTTCTGGACCTCCCTGAAGGTCAGGACCTCTTTGTGTTCATTGAAGGAGGGGCCGATAATTTCTATGCCGTCCCGGCTCAGGGCAACGTCCATGACTGGGCCCGCTCCAACTGGTTCCTGACTCCCATCAGCACCTACGCCGGCCTGCAGTACGTGACATCACTGCCCGCACCGGAGCTCAGCGTTACGGAGGACGCATCCGGCAATGTAACGGTTGTAAACAATTCAGATACCGTTGCCTGGCAAATTGTCCTGAAGCTCCTGAACAACAAGGGAAATCTTGTCCCGGAAGCCTTCTGGCAGGACAACTTCTTCTCCCTGCCGCCTCACGGCAGCAAGACTGTATCCCACACCGGAAAGGGCAAGCTGGCTTACTCCGTGGGCCTGTAGGGGCTATACCCTTAGCGCAGTAATTGCAATTATCACCCCTGCCAGAAGCAGGTAGAAAAGGGTATTGATAAGTGCGTAGATAAGGCCCGTCTTGATGGCGAGCTTTATCGCGGGCTTAATCCCTATGCCCAGAAGCTGCTTGTAGTCTATCAGGAGCAGGATTCCCATCACTATCACCCCCAGATCCGTCCTTTGTCCCAGGGACAGGGCCAGTGCCAGGAAGGTGAAGATGCAGAACTGGCACAGGATATATGCCGATGCCGCTGCCGCGCCCGAAACGCTTACCCCGTAGCGTTTCCTGAGCAGCCAGCACAGGGATATCCACAGCAGGAGGAAGTTCCCAAGGAACAGGGGAAGGCCCTTGCTCCGGAGGTCTCCCTCAATGGCGGCCAGGGATTCTTTCCAGGGGGTATCGGCCTGTTCAGGATAAAGGTCCAGATGGGTAAGGACAAGTGCTTCCGTGGTTGTGTTGAACAGCGTTTTAACGTATTTCTCAGACCGTTCTAAGTTGGCGGTGGAGTCTGTCAGGCTGATGGAGATGTCGGAATCTTCAAGAAATAGATTGTGATTATCGGCCTTTATGGACTCTATTATCTTAACCCCAAGGCCTTCTTTGGTGGCGCTGGGCTTCACAATGGCTACAAGGAGCGTAAACACTGAATAGAATACCAGCAGGGCGGTGATGGGCGCCAGATAGCGTTCATGCTGCCCCCGGAGGATATAATCCCTTATCATGTATCCCGGCCTCAGGACAAGGTGGGATATTGTGCGTTTTGCGTCATCGTTCATGAAAGGAATGATGGCTTCCTTTGCCCCCATGTACACGCCGCCCTTTTTATCGGCCTTTTCCTTATGCGGCTTCCGCCAGGGAACATACCCCAGCTCCCCGTAAATGGCCCACAGCCTGAGCCAGGCCTTAATCCGTCCTACGATCTTTTTCATACATACAAAGATACCCTTTTCTTGCCGCCAATCCAAAAAAACGTTGTTGTGCGCCTTCTGGATGTACTCGCGGCAAAGAGGTTTTAGCTGCCCCATTTCTTGTTCTCCCCCTTTGGTGGAGCCCAAGTTGTTCATTTACAATCAGTTACAGAATCTTCTACCAGAACCACTTCTACTAGAAAACCCCATAACCCGCTATGAATCAAGCACTTAAGCTCCACCCAAAGGGGAGAAATATCAGGGGCTGGCACTGTGGCTTCGGCTTGTTTTAGCCGTGAAGAATGATTATCTTCGTGAAAAGTTTCTGCTATGAAAAAACTGCTGCTCATTGTTGCTGCCATATCGGCATGGATCACGTGCCTGGCTCAGGGCGTAAAGGCGGGCCCGTGGGTATGTAACGTGCGGGAAAACCGCATCACCGTCCTTTGGACCAGCGAAGAACCCGGTATGGCGTTCCTGGAACTGGAAAACGGAGA
>JAFZML010000199.1 GCA_017553255.1 Bacteroidales bacterium
AGGTCCTTCGGCCAGTCACTGTAGAGGTTGGCTTTGGCGTTTTGCCATGAGACAGAGGATATTCCAACGCGTATTGAGAGACTGCTGCCAGGGAAGGAGAGTCGGGCTTGGGGGCCTGTGATTTCGGCCTTTGAAACCGCCACGGGGAACTCCATATAAAAGTATACCCTCTGGCCGCGGGCCCAGCTGGTGGAGGTACGGTGTCCGTAGCAGACATTGCCGTCCAGTATGAGTTCATAGCCATCCAGCGGGTCCCTGTGTGTAAGGTCCACGGTAATGGTGGCGTCCGTTCCTTTTGGGAAGGTGTACTCATGCATGGCGCTCCGGCGACCGGCGGAGAGTTTTGCCTTTACCTTTGTGTCCTCCAAATACACCTCATAATACCCTGGAGAGGCCTTTTCCCTGGAGTGAGAGAAGCGTGAGGGAATGCTGCCGGGGGTGATGAGAATGTCGCACCAGTCGTCGCAGCCCGTGCCGCTGAGGTGAGTATGGGAGAAGCCGTAAATGACAGTGTCACTGTAATGGTACCCGCTGCAGCCGTCCCAGTCTCCGGCGTTTGGTCTGGTGTCCGGGCTAAGCTGAATCATGCCAAACGGATACACGGCACCTGGAAACGTGTGCCCGTGGGCGTCTGTCCCCACAAATGGGTTTACAAACGGTAGCAGGGAAAGAAGGATGGTGGTAAGAAGTGTCATACTTCCACAAAGATAGCAAAAATCGGCCAAAGCCCACCCCCATCCGGATTTTGCGGCTTTTTTCCGGACGGGACGGTCTTTTCACGGTCTCCGTCCGGATTTTCGGCCGATTTCCCGGATGGAGTGGCCATTTCCGTGCTTCCGTCCGGATTTTCGGTCGATTTTCCGGACGGGATTACTTTGTTCTGGCCGAAAGAGGGAATAAGCTGTTGATTGTTGCTACGGGCAGCCCCAGGCATCGGGCAATTTGGGCGTTTGAGGCCGAATAATCAAACTTGAGCTTTTTGATTAACTTGCCCTTAGCATCGTTAGACAGTTCTTTAGGCTTGTCCGTTCCGCCAAGCTCACGGCTCAACCGCCTGCTGATGGTCCAGACGTCAATATCGTCCAGCGGTACGGTCTCCCCTATCCGCCTTCCAACTTCAATTTGTGACTCTACATTCTTATACAGCCACTGGAAAAACTGACGCGCGTTTTCAAAGAATGATTCCCCCCTGTGATAATCCACAAAAGACGATGCCAGTGCCACACCGTTCAAGACCATGATCCTTGGATCAATGTACGGATTCCGCTCATGTTTGAACTTACGGCGCTCATCAATTGTGAGCTTTGAGGCCGATACGCCTCTCACAAACATCTCTTCCAGAAACGGGTTAAAGTAAAGATACCCGCTGCACCATTTGTAAGCGTGCATATTGACATTCACCCTGTCTACAAACGGATTTCGGATCACGTAAACAATCTCATCCCGCAGTTGCTTCAGGTTATTGATCGGGACTAAGGAAGGCATGCTTAACTGGGCAAGATGCCCCCGGCCGCTCTTGCTTAAGATAACGGCAAGTTTCTTCTGAATTAATGAGTAGAATGCCTGGCATTCTTTCTCCAGTCCCTCCAGTATAAAGTGCATATGATTGTTCATAATGGCAAAAGCCAGCACTTTACAACCGACAAAAAACACCGCTACGGCTATAATGTTCAGGGCCTGATCCAACTCTTCCTCTGTCCGGAACAGCAGATCATCCTCTATATGACTGGTGTAAAGATGATAAAACGGCCCTCCGTTAAGAAAAATCTGTTCGCAATTTGAATACATCATAAAATCGGCCGGACAACCCTTATGTCGTCCGGCTGCAATTTATGCATTCTGACGGGAACTCATCCCTCAAAACGTAAAAACTTTTTTTGGGATTACCGTAAAACAACGCCACCTTTCACGTGAAACAACACTTTTTGGAGATAGCACAAGGTTCCGTCCGGGGAAAAGGCCGATTTTCCGGATGGGGAGGTTAATTCAAGGGGTCCGTCCGGAAAAAAGGCCGTTTTTCCGGATGGAACAGGCGGGAGATTCCCGGTCAAAGCCGGGAATGACGTGGGAAGGACCGGGAATGACGTGGTAATGGCAGCGGCGCTACAGCTGGCTGTCCTTGAGGGAAAAGGTGTCTCCCTGGCGGAGGTCTCCGGTTTGCATGCCTTTCTTGAGCCAGCGCATGCGCTGGGCGGCGGTGCCGTGGGTGAAGGATTCCTCTACGGCATAACCCTGGGCCTTTTTCTGGAGGTAGTCGTCACCAATCACAGAGGCGCAGCGGATGGCCTCCTCAAGGTCTCCGTCCTCTATTGACGTGAACATTGAATTCTCATAATGGGCCCAGACGCCGGCGTAGAAATCGGCCTGGAGCTCTATGCGCACGCTCATGCGGTTGGAGTCTGTCTTTGACATCCGGGCCATTTGCTGATGCGCCTGGCCCAGCGTTCCAACAAGGTTCTGGACGTGATGCCCAACCTCATGGGCGATGACGTAGGCGTAGGCGAAATCTCCATCGGCCCCAAGCTGGGACTTCATGCTGGAGAAGAAGCTGAGGTCTATGTAAAGCTTTTGATCGGCGCTGCAGTAGAAGGGTCCCATTGCCGCCTGTCCCTGACCGCAGCTGGTGCTGGTGGAGCCTGTGTAGAGCACTAGGACGGGGTTCTGGTACTCCCCAAGGCCGTTTTTGCGGAAGTAGGCGCTCCAGACATCCTCCGTGGAAGCAAGGATTTGACGGGAGAACTTTGCAAGGGCCTCGTTCTCCGCGGTGGGCTGATAGGACTCCTCCGTAGCGGCACCCCCGGCGCCCTGGACCACGTTCAGGACATCTCCAAGGTCCCCGCCCATCACAAGGGTGAGTATGGCCACAATTACAATACCGCCAATCCCGAGACCGGCCTTTCCGCCGCCGCTTAGCCCGCGACGGTCCTCTACGTTCTGGCTTTCACGCCTGCCATCCATTTTCATAGCTTGAATATTTTTATATGCCGAAAACTATCTTATTTGCCGAAGGGTGTCACTGCCGGGCTTCCTTTCAAAAACACGCCCGTCACTGGTTCTGTACCTACCCGGATGGCCCGGAACAGGAGAAGCCGTGACATCTGAACCAAGGAAACCCGCGCCATAGATGACTATATCTCCCGGCTTGGGGCCGCTGGTTTTGATGAGCGCACCGGCAAGAAGTATAATGCCGATTAACGCAATGGCCTCACTGAGGATAGAGAGCGCTCCTCCCAACAGATAGAACAGGACATTGACCAGCAGGGTTGCCACCGCGAATTTCAGCAAGGACCAGACGGTGAGCCTTCCCTGCTTCCGGAGATTGACAATGCCTTTTATAAAAAGGAAAAGAAAGACAATGACCCATACCCAGGTGGCCCAGGTACAAATGTCCGACAAAAGGCTATAGGAAGCGGGCTGACGTGTGAAATGGCACATTCCGTCAAAACAGCCCAGCACGCCATCTACGTTTTCCCATACGCCATCGGCAACAAAGAACAGGGTGAAAGCGTTGAGCCAGCCATACGCCGCACTGGTGCCGATTGATACTGCTGAATCTCCCTTGAAGGAAAGACCGTAGACGAGGACGCCGATGAAGACAACCAGCATTACCAGCACCATGAGCAGTCCCTGCCACCACCTTCGGGAAATGATGGTGGACAAACCGTTATTGAAACAGTCCACCATGTACTGGAATGCGGCGTTGGAAGCCTTGCAGAAGAAAGACTGTCCGCGGGCATTGTAGTTCCAGATTTGCTGGAACACAAAACGCGGACGGTCCAGCACATTTACCGTCCCATCCCTGTATTTCAGGCTGTTGCGGGCATAGGCATAACAGCTGTCGGCCGCCTGCTGCGTCCATTTCCAGGCAAGGTCGGCATTGTAGTACGGATTATCCACGAATGTACAGTTGGGAGTGGCTATCTGCTTTCGCTTATACTCCCCCGCCAGTTGATACATGCAGTCAGGATTTCCTTTTTCGGCCCC
>JAFZML010000200.1 GCA_017553255.1 Bacteroidales bacterium
AAAATACAAGGATAAAACCGGAAAGATACCCTCAAATCGGCCAATCTTCTTCTTGAAAAACGAAAAAATCGAAGGATACCGAACTATCTCGATATCCTTCGATTGACTTAATTGTCAGAGGCCTTTCGTTTGGGCACCTTTATCAGTGCCCTCGCCCCATCCGGTCTTTTTTATTATATTTGCAGTAATAACACTGTCTCTCTCCAATTATGAAAAGAATTGTAATCGTCACTCTGCTCCTTATGACCGCACTGGGAGCCTTTGCCCAGGGCAAGTATGGCATGAAATCCGGAATTGCCAAAACCAAAACCGTCACAGATGGCCACGAGACCTTTGCCACCCATTATTTTGACAACAATGGCCAGAAAGAATCCATCAAACAGAGAATGGACATCCCGGGGCTAGTCAGCTACGATTACTATACCGTCACCAAAGGAGATAAAGCCTGGATGATAACGGTTACGGACGGCAAAAGAAACGTCAAGGATTTTGATAACCCCACCCCGGACCTCACCTTCCTTAACCCTTCCAAGGAAGTGATGGCCAAATACAACATGCAGTATCTGGGAGAGGAAAAAGTTCTTGGAAAACCCTGCAAGAAATACTCCTATGAGATCAAGCAAAACCGTAAAACCGTCCTGTGGACAGTATCGGCATACAAAGGTTTTCCTCTCAAGACCGTAATCCAGAAAGGAAAGAAGACAAACACCATTGAGGTGACTGAACTCAAAGAAAACGTTTCCGTCCCTCAGGACGTTTTCAAGACCACGGAATAGACCGGTCCCTCTAATTGTTCTCCCAAAGCGGGAGGGGCGGCAGGGGTGCCGGGAGCGCCGTTCCTGCCCTGTTCTGCCCCATACGCCTCCCATACTTCTCCCCTGGCAGTGCAATTCAAGTTATTCATTATCAATAACTTACAAAGGTTTCTGGTAGAACATTTTCTACTAGAAACCTTTGTAACAAGCTGATTATCAGCGTATTACGCTCCACCACAAGGGGAGAACTATTAATGCAGGCGGGGTTAGACCAGCTTGGATTTGGCGTAGGAGAGGGTGAGCTTGAAGACCTTCTTCTTGGAGGAAGGGGCTTCGAACATGGCGTCTCCCATGATTTTCTCACAGATTGAGCGGAGGCCGCGGGCGCCAAGCTTGTTCTTGATGGAGGTATCAACTATGAGATCCAGCACGGCGGGCTCTATCTCAAGCTTCATTCCGTCAATCTCAAACAGCTTCTGATACTGCTTCAGGAGGGCATTGCGGGGTTCCGTGAGAATACGCTTCAGGGAATCACGGTCCAGCTGGTCAAGGTAAGTTACCAGCGGCAGGCGGCCCACAATTTCCGGAATGAGGCCGTATGCACGAAGGTCCATGGCATCTACGAATTCCAGGAGGTTATCGGCCGATATCCTTTCCTTCTCCTCTGCGCCGAAGCCTATGATCTGGGTGTTTTTCCTGAGGGCGATGTGCCTCTCAATGCCTTCGAAGGCGCCTCCGCAGATAAAGAGGATGTTCTGGGTGTTCACGTGGATGAACTCCTGCTCAGGGTGTTTGCGGCCACCCTTGGGGGGAACGTTCACAATGCTGCCCTCAAGGAGCTTCAGCATTGCCTGCTGCACTCCTTCACCGGAGACGTCACGTGTGATGGAAGGATTGTCACTTTTACGGGCAATCTTATCTATCTCATCAATGAACACAATGCCGCGCTCTGCCTTACGTAGGTCGAAATCGGCCTCCTGGAGAAGCCTTGTAAGGATGCTCTCAACGTCTTCACCCACGTAACCGGCCTCTGTGAGAACAGTGGCGTCTACAATGGTGAAGGGCACGTCCAGCATTTTTGCGATGGTGCGTGCAAGGAGGGTTTTACCGGTGCCGGTGGGGCCTACAAGGAGGATGTTGCTCTTTTCAAGCTCCACGCCGTCCTGAGGCTTGTCAATAAGGTTGTGCTGAACCCTCTTGTAGTGATTGTAAACCGCCACTGAGAGCACCTTCTTGGCGCGTTCCTGGCCAATCACATACTGATCCAGATACTCCTTGATTTCCTGAGGCTTAGGGCATTTGCCGATAGAGGCAGCCGCCCCCTTGGATGCCCTTGTGCCCTCTATTTCCTTCACATAATCTGCGGCAAGGGTGGCACAGTCACTGCAGATGTAACCGTCTACGCCCTGCAGCAGGAACGGGACCTCGGAGTCCGGCCTGCCGCAGAACATGCAGTGATTATGGGGTTTCTTACCGGCCATTACTTGCGCTTGCGAAGGATTTCGTCAATCATGCCATACTGGAGGGCTTCCTCTGCGGTCATCCAGTAATCACGCTCACCGTCTTCGGCCACCTTCTTGTAAGGTTTTCCTGTGTGCTCTGAGATGATTGTGAAAAGCTCCGTACGGGTTTTCTCAATTTCCTTTGCAGCAATGAGGATTTCCGTTGCCTGGCCCTGAGCACCGCCAAGAGGCTGGTGAATGAGCACACGGCTGTGAGGAAGAGCGCTGCGCTTGCCCTTTTCACCGGCGCAAAGCAGCACAGAGCCCATTGAAGCGGCCATACCGGTGCAAACCGTAGCCACATCGGGCTGCACAAGCTGCATTGTGTCATAGATTGCAAGGCCGGAATGCACCTGCCCTCCGGGAGTGTTCAGATACATGGTGATATCCGCGCCCGGATCCTTTGATGCAAGGAACAGCAGCTGAGCCTGGATGATGTTTGCAACGTCATCGTCGATGGGAACCCCCAGGAAAACGATGCGGTCCATCATAAGACGGCTGAAAACGTCCATCTGAGCAACGTTCAGCTGACGCTCTTCAGTAATTGTGGGATTGATGTATCCGTCATAAACAGACGAATAACGAGAAAGGGTCATCGATGAGATGCCCCTCGCTTTCACAGCATATTTTTCAAATTCAGACATATCCAAAAAGCGAGAAATCGTTAACGTTACCCCCACCCTAAATCCCTCCCCTCGAGGGAGGGACTTTCAGGTGCGCTGCGGGAATCTTACTTTAATTCACGGAATTTCTCCATGGAGATTTTCTTGCTCTGGAGGGTGACTTCCTCACGGACGCGTGCAATGGCGGCATTGTCCTCGCACTGCTCTTCAAGACGACGATACTGGTTCTGGTCCTGAAGAACGTTCTCTGCGGAAGACTCAATGATGTTCTGGGGAACACCGCCCATTCCGTACATTGCGTACTGGTATGCTACGTATGAGAGAGCGGCCTGCTTTACATCCTCACGGGTAACCTTCAGATTGAACTTCTGCATGATATAGCCGCGGACAAGCTGCCACTTGAAGTCCTCAATGAATGAAGGGAACTCCTTCTCCACCTGATCTGCGGAGAATTTACCCTCATTCACATACACAAGCCACCTCTTGAGGAAAGCCTCAGGAAGCTCAAGGCCGGCCTTCTGGACAAAATAGTTGCGGACATCTGTGCCGAAACGGTAGTTCGCCTCCTGCTCATGGGAAGCCTTGATGCGCTCCTCAATCTTGGCCTCAAACTGCTCATCAGTGGTAACAGCGCCCTCTCCGAACATCTTGTCCCAGGTTTCCTGGTTTGCCTGGGCGGCAACAAAAGTTTTCACATTGACAACGGTGAAGGTGAACATGGGATCAAGGGTAGCAAGCTGGGCTTTGTCTACCTTGAGCATTGCTGCGCGGTCTGTCTCATTGGTGAAGGCAGCGTTTACGTCCAGCTGGAACTTTTCACCGGCCTTCTTGCCGATGAATGCGCCGCGTGCTTCCTCTGCAACATTTGCTATGGAGACATAAACACCCTCTGCCTTGTGACCCTCATTCTCAATGTCGGCAATGATGTAATCATTCTCTCCGGCCTTCTTGCCCTCCTGGAGGGAACCGTACTGCTGGAGCATCTGCTCACGGGTGGCCTTGCGCTCTGCGGCGGTGATGTTGATGTCATAGTAGACAATCTTGTCTTCCTTACCTACCTCAAACTTGAGCTCCGGAGTCCCCGCTATATCAAACTTGAAAGTGAAGTCCTTTCCGGCCTCCCAGGCAAGCTGGGGCTGGTCCTCTGAAGGCATGGGCTCACCGACAATGCGGATTTTCTCTTCCTTGATGAAGTTGTCAAGGGATTCACCCACCATACCGTTTACGCTCTCATAGAGGGCCTGGTCTCCGTACATGCGCTGGATAAGGCCCATGGGAGCCATTCCACGGCGGAAGCCTTTGATATCTGCCTTGCGGCGATACTCATTGAGGCGCTTTTTCAGCGGCTCTGCGTAATCTGCTGCCGCAATTTCGATGGTAACCTGATAATTCAGGGCATCGGGCTGGTTTTTAGTTACGTTCATAGTTATATTATTATTTATTATTTCATTTGGGGCGGCAAAGATAGGAAAAAAATGCCGAAGAATCAACCTCTGCGCTTGGGATAGCTCACCCTCCCGTGATAAATCTGCTGAAGATAAGTCTTGAGCATGCGCTTCATGAGGTTGAGGTCATGGATGGTGATATCTGCGTCTTCAAGCTGACCGGCCTTTTCCTTACCCGCCACAATGCCTTCCACAAAGCGGTCACAGGATTCCGTGGAGAAGTCCTTGAGAGTCCTGGAAGCGGCTTCAATGGAGTCACACACCATTAGGATAACCTCCTCCTTGGTTGTGGGCTTCTGGCCGTGGTAGTAGAAGTCTGCGGTATCTTCAGGGTCCCCTCCCTCATTGAGGTACTTGTTAAGGAAGTAACCGGCCGGAGATGTGCCGTGATGAGTGCGGATAAACGCCTGAATTTCACCCGGAATACGGTTTTCCTCCGCTATCTCAAGGCCGTCGTCCACGTGGCGGATAATCTGGATGGCGCTTTCCCTGTAGGTCTTGCCCTGATGATAGGATGCAGCCTCCGGGATGGCGCTCTGGTTCTCTACAAAGCACATGGGATTTTGCATCTTGCCAAGGTCATGGTACAGGGCAGCGGCCCTCAGAAGCTGGACATTGGCATCCGTTGCGCGGCCCACGGCATCTACCATGTTCATTACCTGAAGGCTGTGCTGGAAGGTCCCGGGGGCCTTGGCAGAGAGTTCCTGCAGGAGAGGATTTGAAGTATCGGCCAGCTCAATGAGCCTTGTGACGGACACAAGGTTGAATATCTTCTCAAAGAGGTAGATCAAGGGGTACAGGGCTACGGTAGAAACACTTCCAACGAAGATAAGGATTACGTCCATCCACCAGGCCGAGTTGCTTCCCACGTCTATGAGACGGAAGGCAAGGAAAATGAGAACCTCCACGCCAAAGAGAATGGCGGCATTGAGGAACTGCCTCCAGCCCTTGCTGAAATAGCCGAAGGTTTCCAGGGTGACCGTACCTGCAACCAGATACATCACAAAGAGTTCCATTCCGTTGCCGCAGAAAATCAGGAGCGGCAGCAGGATAACCATATAGAACGGCATCACAAGCCTCTTGCGGAAAAAAGCCAGCAGGTACAGGGCAAACACCGGGTACGGGATGATGTACATTAGGTGCGGCACCGTTTTCTCACAGATGAAGGTTACGGCCGATGCCAGGAGGAATATGGTAAGGAGGTAATTATAGCGCTTGCGGTCCTGGAACACCATGCTGTTGGTGAAGTATATTACCAGGTACAGGATTACCACAAGGGCCAGCGCCAGAAGGAAGTTTCCAAGATAAAGAAGCACCCTGGGGCCGCTGTAGCCGTATACTTTGTTGTATTCCTCCTTGTAGCTGTCAAGGATCTGGGCAACCTCTGCGGTGATTATTTCCCCGCGGGAAACAATCTTTTCATCCGCCTTCACATAACCCAGCGTAGGGGAAATATAGTCCGATGAGCCCGCGTGGGTGAGCTCCGTCATGGTTTTGTCAAAGATGAGGTTGGGAACGATGGCCGAATAAACACCGGTTCTGCGAAAAAGGGAATCCAGGTTTACGGAAGGATAAGTTTTGGCCACCATTGCCACAAGCTGGTCCCTGGCCTCAGACACTTTGTAAACCTCACTGCGGGGATACTGCTGGGCCCTTTTGTCTTTCTGGACGGAGATGAGCTCCGTTGAAATTTCGGCCGATCCCCTGTCTAGCTTTACGCGGGCATCTGAGATGACGCCCTTTGCATAGATGTCTCCAAGACGGGTTACCACCGTGGGCCTGAGGTTGTTGAAGGCTCCAAGATCCAGGCTCTGGACGGTTTTGGTAACGTTGGAAACAACTTCATCCGAATATTTGTAATAAGGGACGATTATGGTTCCGGCGTGTTCCCTTTCCTCCTGGATTTGTTCCTCCGTTTTCAGGATGGGGAAATCGAACTGGGAGATGAGGGTTTCATAGGGCCAGGGGGTTCCTTTCTTGTAGTCATAATTGAATTTCGCGGTCCTTGGCATAAGGAGCACAAGGACTGCGAAAACAATAACGAGGGGCAGGAGTCTCTGCCAGCCTTTAGGCGTCGATATTTGCATAGTGTGCGTTTTCTTCTATGAAAGCGCGGCGCGGCGGGACATCGTCTCCCATGAGCATGGAGAAGGTGCGCTCTGCGTCTGCGGCGTTCTCTATGGTGATTTGGCGAAGAACACGCCTGGAGGGATCCATTGTAGTTTCCCAGAGCTGGGTGTCACTCATTTCACCAAGACCTTTGTAACGCTGTACGGTTACGCCTTTATCCGTGCCACGGCCAAGTTCTGCGGTTGCAGCCTCACGCTGGGCGTCTGTCCAGCAGTAACGCTCCTCCTTGCCCTTCTTCACAAGATAGAGCGGCGGAGTGGCAAGGTACACGTATCCGTTCTTTATGAGGTCAAACATATAACGGAAGAAGAACGTGAGGATGAGGCAGGCTATGTGGGAGCCGTCTACATCGGCATCCGTCATGATGATAACCTTGTGGTAGCGGAGCTTGCTGAGGTCCATGTGCTTTTCTCCGGATTCATCTTCCTGGGCCACGGTTACGCCAAGGGCGGTGTAGATGTTGCGCACTTCCTGGCTTTCAAAGGCGCGGTCCTGTGCAGCCTTCTCCACGTTGAGGATTTTACCACGCAGCGGCAGGATGGCCTGGATGCGGCGGTCCCTCCCCTGCTTGGCGGTACCGCCTGCGGAGTCTCCCTCTACAAGGAAGAGCTCACATTTCTCAGGATCATGGTCACTGCAGTCTGCCAGCTTACCCGGCATTCCGGCGCCTCCCATAGGGGTTTTGCGCTGAACCATTTCACGGGCCTTGCGGGCGGCGGCGCGGGCCGTAGCGGCAAGGACAATCTTC
Source organism: Bacteroidales bacterium (assembly GCA_017553255.1). Taxonomy (GTDB): domain Bacteria; phylum Bacteroidota; class Bacteroidia; order Bacteroidales; family UBA932; genus Cryptobacteroides. The sequence goes on from JAFZML010000200.1 coordinate 7,204, forward strand.
TCCACAATTGTTTTGGCCTCCTTGGGATGTTCCTCAAGGTACTGGTCCATGGCGGCGGCAGTGGCCTGGGATACGGCCGATGTTGCCTCAGGGTTACCAAGCTTGGTTTTGGTTTGGCCTTCAAACTGAGGCTCTGCAACCTTTACGGAGATGATGGCGGTAAGGCCTTCACGGAAATCCTCAGGGCTGAGGTCTCCTTTGAACTTACTCAGGAGGTTGTTTTTCTCTGCGTAATTCTTGAGGGAACGGGAAAGGCCCATCTTGAAGCCCTGGAGGTGGGTACCTCCTTCAATTGTGTGGATATTGTTTACGTAGGAATAGATACGCTCACTGTAACCGGTGTTGTACTGGAGGGCAATGTCAATGGGGATGACTTTGTCTGAGTTCACGGTGATGGGCTCCGGGATAAGCTTGGGAGCGCCGGCATCAAGGTAATCTATGAATTCCTTGAGACCTTCCTCACTGTAAAAGACGTCTGAGCGGAAAACCTGCTTTCCGGTTGCCTTCCTTTCACCGTCTTCTGCGGAAACGAATTCATCCACCTTCTCACGGGTGTCCGTAAGGGTGATGCGGATGCCCTTGTTGAGGTATGCAAGCTCACGGAGGCGGTTTGCCAGGGTTTCATACTTGTATACTATGGTTTGGGTGAAGATGGTGGCATCAGGGTGGAAGGTGATGGTGGTACCGGTATCCTCTGCGGTGCCAACTACCTGCACTTCCGTGATGGGCTTGCCCTTGGAGTACTTCTGGACAAAGATTTTGCCTTCACGGTGAATCTCTGCAACAAGGAGGTCACTGAGGGCGTTCACGCAGCTTACGCCAACGCCGTGCAAGCCGCCGGACACCTTGTAGCTGTTCTTGTCAAACTTACCGCCGGCGTGGAGCACCGTAAGAACCACCTCAAGGGCGCTTCTGTGCTCCTTTTCATGCATGCCCGTAGGTATTCCGCGGCCGTTATCCTTTACGCGGATTGAATTATCTTCAAGAATCTGGACGTCTACGTTTGTGCAGAAGCCGGCCATGGCCTCATCTATACAGTTATCCACAACCTCATACACCAGATGGTGCAGGCCGCGCTCCCCAACGTCACCGATGTACATTGAAGGGCGTTTGCGTACGGCCTCAAGGCCTTCAAGAACCTGGATACTGTTTGCCGAATACTGTTGTTCGGCCTCTTTCATTTGCTCAATATCTGCCATTTTTATACGTATTCTCTAAAACGTACAAAGATAGCAAAAAATGAGCGGAAAAACAATAGGAAAAAGCTACAAAATGAGCCTTGCCCCAATGGTGAAATAAATGCCTTTTTCTGCGTAGAACGGGACCCTCTGGACAGTCTGGTCAAGAAGGTTTCCCATCTTGATCCAGAAGCCAAGATTACGGGTCATGTCTATGTCTCCGATAAAGCCCAGATCCACGTATCCGGGAAGGCTTGCGGCGGCGGCAGTTCTTTCCGTTTGGCCGTCAAAGGTAATCCCTGCGCGGATTCTTCCGCCCCAGTTGTAAACAAGGCGGGCGTTGCCCTGGAACATTGCGGGGGCAAAAAGCCTCACCTCATTGATTGAGGTTCTGGTAAAGAGGATGTTTGCGCTGGCGTCTATCCTGTCCCCTTTCCAGCCGCTTTCCAGCTTAGCATAAAACATGTGATACTTCTCAGTAAAGCCGAATGCCGGCGCAAAGGTATCTGTAAAGCCCCATAGAAGCGCATTTCCCCTGAGGGCATATCCTGCCTTAAGGTCATAGTGGAAACGCTCTGAAATGTTGCCGCGTATGCCTATGCAGGTATTCACCCTTTCTATGGAAGAATCCAAGTTCCCTGCAAAAGATGCTATGAAGGGATTGGTGTCTGATAGGGATTCCATGGTGTTCATCACATGGCCGCCGGTTACGGCAGCATAAAGCGCAATGCTGTCCGGGATAAGGCAGTATGTGACGTGGGCTTCAGGGAACAACGGGAAATTGTATCCCCAGGGCGTTTTGGGCATAGCATAGAAGCTGGCATCAGAGCGGAAGATGAAGGACACCCTGGCACCAAGGTCAAAGCTGAAATCCCCGTGCTCAAAGATATAGCGCGGGATAAAGGCAATGTTTCCGGCTGCGGCGGGGTCCGTGGAAAGGATATCGGCCAAAACGCCAAGCCTCAGGTAATGCTCCCCGAAACGTGTGCCGATTCCGGCTTCCGTTTTCACGTGAGCTTCCTTCCCAAGGGGATGCTGCATCACGGTGCTGCGGTTCCTTACAATGTAGTAGAGGCTGGCATCGGGGTCACTTTCCACCCTTATTCCAAAGTCCACTGCGTTGTATGCAGAGGCCTGTTTTACATCCTCCACTTCCTTTTGGCCGAACAGATTGCGGTAGCGGATATCGGCCTCCAGGCGGCCGCCGGTCCAGGTGTAGAGGGCGTTGACCCCGGCAATTGTGCGCGATGATGCGCCTGCCCAGCGGAGGCCATCCCAGGAGAACCATCCGCCCTGCGGCACTATGTTCCTGTAATTACCCCAATAGGAATGGTGATCTGCGTACACGTTGAGCTTGAAATAATCCTTCTGGACAGGGTTCCAGATAAGGGTAAGCTCCGGATGCATGGTATAGCCCGCGCCGCCGCTAAGGTACAGGAGGGACTCCCCTGTGGGGCGTTTTGTGGGCCTTAGCTCCACCAGATAAGGCTTGAACTCATAGGCGCCGCGGTACGGCACGCTGAGGGCGGAATAATCAAAGTCCAGATTGAAGCGCATCACGGAATCCGGCATTTCCATAAGCTGGGAGGGCTTTTCCACCACTCCTGCCTGCTGGGCGTAGGTGTTGGTGACAACCACCGTAGGGTCCAGATTCTGTGCGCGGAGGCCTGCTCCCAAAGCCAGGAGCATAAGGGCCGATATGATAAGTTTCTTCATTCTAGTTCTGCAGTTTACGGAGTCTGAGCTGTACCTGGTCAAGGACGTCGTCCTGAGGGCCTTCGCTGGAATAGCCGTCACGGATGCTTTCGAAGGTTGCGCGGGCCTGGGCAAAATTCCCCTGCTCTGCGTATGTGTCTCCAAGCACTATGAAGGCCTTGGCAAGCCAGTAATTCTGGCCGGCGGCTTTCTCTGCGAATGAGAACACCTGACTAGGGATATCTTCAAACGCGCCTCTGTCGTACTGGTCCTGGATAAGGATATATGCGGCCTCTGCGCCTTCATCCGTGGAAGGAGCCCCGCTGAGGGTGTGGAAATCCGCCAATGCAAGGTCTCTCCGGCTGGTGCTCATATAGGACTTTGCCCTTACGTAAAGGGCCTCCCTTTCAAGGGCAGCGTCTCCTGTTTTGAGATCCATTACGCCGCGGGCGCAAACAAGGGCGTCTTCCCACTGGCGGGCTCTGAAGGAGGACCTCATAAGGCCGATAGCGGCAAGCTGCCTGTTGGCATCCATCTTGGCGGTTTCCTTCACCTTCAGGTATGCGCCGTAGGCCTTCCCGAAGTTACCCATATCGTAATTGAGGTTTGCGTACTGGACAAGGGCACTCTCATTCAATGCGCCGTCCAGGCCGGCGTCCATTGCGGCAAGGTAAAGGTCTGCGGCCTGCTCACGGGAGCCGCTTATGCGGTAGCATTCGGCCAAATAGAAACGGGCCTTGGCGCCGTATGTGGCATTAGGATACTTCTCCAGATATGCCTGAAGGGTGCCGATAGCCTTTGCGTAATCTCCGGAAAGGTAAACCTGCTCTGCGCTGGAGAAATAGACTTCCTCCTTCTGGGCTTCCGTGCGGTTTGCCTTGGAGCCAAGGGAATTCACGTACGCAAGATACGCCTCGGGATCCTCCCTGGTGCGGTAAATGGACTCAATTGCAAGGAGGGCGTCATCTGAATAATCCCCTCCCTTTTCAACAACCTGCTTATAGTAGCCGATTGCTTCATCTCCCTTACCCTCATTGCGGGCAATCATACCAAGCTCCAGAAGGGCGCGGCATTCAAGGTCTGGGTCCTGAGTGGAACTCTTGAGGGTGCGGAATGCACGGATGGCGTCATCATTGTCCTTGAGGGCAACGTATGCGCGGCCAAGTTCATAAAGGGACTCTCCATAGTACGGGGCCGCGGGATTTGCAAGCTTTGCGGCTTCAAGGAAATGGACCTTCCTTAGATTGTCCCCTGTAAGGCCGCTTGCAACACCGGCACGATATGCGGGATAAAGATTGTCCGGATTTGGATAATCCGTCATCTGGCGTTCATAGGCGGCAACGGCGGTAACGTAATCTCCCCTAAGGAAGTAGCAGTCTGCTATACGGGTTTCTGCGTCTGACCCCTGCACGGAAGAATCCCCTTCCAGATAGCTTTGGAACCACCTCAGGGCCTTGTCATAATCCTCTTCCTTGAAGTAGGTATATGCCATGTTGTAGGTGATAAGGCTCCCCTCCTTCCTGCCCCTGAGGGCTCCAAGATTATAGAGGTCATTCAGGATGGTACGGGCATCAGGATATTTTCCGTCACGGTACAGGGCCTCCGCCTCATAGAAACGGGCAAGCTGGTTGAAGCCGTCCCTTCTGGAGCTGTAATATGAAGCAGCCTTGAGATGAGGCAGAGCGGCACGCCAGGAACCGCTTTCCATAAGCTCACGGGCCCTCAGGAGATAAGCCTTCATGTAGTTGGACATCATCCTGGGGTCCAGCTCCTCTATGTTGTCATAGGCGGCCACAGCGGCTTCATAGTCATGGTTCTGGAGGGCCACCATAGCCATGTAGGAGTATATTTGGTCTCCTTTCTTGGAGGTATCATACTTTTTCATATACTCCTGGAAAGGCGCGGTATCACGGCCAAGATCAAAGGCAAGCTTGGCGTAATTATAGAAGGCGTCTTCCTGAATTTCCGGGGAATAACTTAAGGCCGATGCTTCCTTGAACGCATCCATTGCCGCAACCTTGTTATGGAGCTTGATGTAGCTGTAACCCATGTTATAGGAAGCGGTTTGGCCAAGGGAATCCGTGCGCTCTTCCATTGCGGAGAAGTTGTCCACGGCACCCTGCCAGTCCTCCGCCAGATAATGCACCTCCCCGGCGTAGAAATAATCACTGCGGGTAAGGGCCACCTTGCTCCTGAGATTTTCCTCATAGTACGTGCGGGCCTTCTCAACGTCTCCCAGCACCAGATACGACTCACTCATTATGCGGGCCATATGCGGCTGACGGTCCTTGGGAACCTTGTCAAATAGGTCCTCACCAAAGTCCACCACGTATTTGTAATCCTTGAGGTTGAAGCGGCATTCCAGGACGTAATAGTTTGCGAGGGCCTCAAACCTGTGGTCCTTTCCGGCAAGGAGGAACCATTCTGCGGCATCCTTGAAATTGCCCTGGGCGTAGTTGATATAGCCAAGGATATAGTATGAAGGGGCGGAGTAATCATTCCAGCCGAATCCCCTGGCGCGGACCAGAAGGCCCTTTGCCCTTTCCCACTCTCCTACTCCGTATGCGCTGTAGCCAAGCTTGTAGGTGAATTCCGGCCTTTGGTCCTCATAAAGGTCATCCACACCTATGCGGTTGAACCTTTGGAGGGCCTCTTCAAAACGGCCGTTGTCAAAAAGATCCAGTCCATAGGCGTATCCAACCTGCGGAGCCATGATGTTTTCCGGGTACAGGGCCAGGAAATTATCTGCCAGCGCGTATGAATCATCCGTGCGCATTGAGAGGGCGCAGAGAGTGCGCCACCCAAGGGCGGTTGGAGAGCTTTCATTTTCTAAAAGGGCCGACACCTCAGAGTACATGCCGGCATTATACAGGGACTGGATTTTGGCCAGGTCCTGGGCATGGGATCCAAGGCAGAATATAAGGGTTGCGGCCACTGCCGCCACGGTTTTTTTCATCCTCAAGAACATTTTGACAAATTTACGAATTTTTCTGATTATCTTTGCCTTGATTATAAAGAATCTTTATGGAACCTCTCATTCACTTTAAAGGCGCGGATATCCTCAACGGAGAAAGCGTGGTAATATATGGACTGGACATGGACATAATGCCCGGAGACCTTGTTTACATTGTTGGCAAGGTGGGCTCCGGCAAAACCTCCATAATCCGTACCGTAACGGCGGAAAACCGCTTTCTCACCGGTGAAGGAGAGGCCTGCGGGTACAACCTCCGCGGCATAAAGTCAAAAGACATACCATTCCTTCGCCGCAAGCTGGGCGTTGTTTTCCAGGATTTCCAGCTGCTCACAGACCGCAAGGTGGAAGACAATCTTGAGTTTGTGCTCCGCGCCACCGGCTGGACAGAGCGCGGAAAGATAGACGCCCGCATATCGGAGGTCCTGGAGGCTGTTGGAATGGGTACCAAGGCCCACAAGATGCCCCACCAGCTCTCCGGCGGTGAGCAGCAGCGCATAGCCATAGCCCGCGCCCTCCTCAACAACCCTGAGGTTATTCTTGCCGATGAACCCACCGGCAACCTGGACCCTGAAACCGCAGATGAAATCCTCCAGCTCCTCCAGAGCCTCAACCACGCCGGCACCGCAATAGTGATGGTTACCCATAACCGCTACATCTATGAAAAATACCCCGGCCGCGTATTCACCTGCCAGGGAGAGCGCTGTGAGGAAAAGAAGGACAACGCCATAGACGTTGAAATAGAAGAGTTGTAGACCCCTGTTATTCTGTCCTCCCTTGTCATTCTGTCCTCCCTTGTCATTCTGTCCTCCCCTGTCATTCTGAGCGAAGCGAAGAATCTCATGACCCTGAACCAAAGATACAACGCCATCATCGGCTGGTTCCGTGAAAACCAGCCGGTAGCGGAGTCTGAACTTCATTTCAAGAACCCTTTCCAGCTGCTTGTGGCGGTGATTCTGAGCGCTCAGTGTACGGATAAAAGGGTGAACATGGTAACGCCGCCGCTGTTTGAGAGATTCCCTTCCCCGGAGGCCCTCGCTGCGGCCTCATTTGAAGAGGTTTATCCTTACGTGAAAAGCGTTTCCTACCCCAATGCCAAAGCCCGGCACATCATTGATATGGCGGGGAAACTGCTGTCTGATTTTGGTGGGGAGGTTCCCGGGGACATTGACGCCCTTATGAGCCTTCCCGGCGTGGGCAGAAAAACCGCAAACGTAATAGCCTCAATAGTTTACGACAAACCGGTAATTGCCGTAGACACCCACGTCTTCAGGGTATCGCACAGGCTGGGCCTTTCAAAAGGAGACACCCCCTACGCAGTAGAAATTGATCTGGAAAAACACATAGCCCCGGAGCTTCGGCCCGTAGCCCATCACTGGCTCATCCTCCACGGCCGCTACACCTGCACCGCCCGTAACCCCAAATGCTCCTCCTGCCCCCTCACTGAGTGGTGCAAGTCCTTTCCCCTGTAACCCTTTCTTTCCCCTGTAACCCTTTATTGTTCTCCCCTTGCGGTGGCAGCTAGTTGATTGACACACAGTTAGTTACACAATCTTCTACCAGAACTTTTTCTACCAGATAATCCTGTATCTAATTGATTTCCAATTAGTTGGCCGCCACCAAATAATTGCCGCCGGAGGCGTCAACGTGCACGCCGAATATATGCACGGTACCGCCATCCTTTACACCAAGCTTTTTGCGTAGCTGATCAGAGCTCAGAGGTATGTTTCTGGCAGTTACTGAAGCCTGCGGATAACGCTTTGCTATATCCTTGATAGTCTTGTTGTTAAGCGGCAGCACTTCAAGTATTTTGAAGCATTTGCCAAATGGCTTCAACTCTTCCGGAACAGACTCCCCCACATACAGATGGGTGTGCTTCCCTAGCTTAGTAAGTCCAAACCTGCACGGCAGCTCAAACGCCCCGGCCTTCAGCAGTGCCTTCCCCGGCTCAAAAAGACTCAGGCCGATACGGAGGGTGATATTCTCAAACCGTCGCTTTGCGACCCCTCCCATCCTGACTGACGGGCCCCTCGAAGGGTAGGAATCCGGCCCCCCCGAAAAACTGTTGATTTTTGGGGTGGTTCGGCCGAGGGTGGCCATGGGTTTGAGAACATCACCCTCCGTCCCGCCTTCCATCACTGAGCCGTTTTCATATATGACAGTTGCGTAGTCCCCTTCGTAGCCACGTTCCAAGAGGAGAAGGAGTTCCTTGCACTCACCGTCGGCAGCAACAACATGGACTTCTTTTACGGAGCCTAACTGCTTACACACCAAGGAAATATCCGCCATGGGGCTGAGCTTCAGGAGCAACCTGGGGGCAAGCCCTAAAAGCTCATCCCGGAGGGCCAGAACGTTGGGGCTGCAGTCCTCCAGGCGGAATACCTTTCGGCCGTCGGAACTGCGGCGTGCTGGGTCCAGAAAGATGATATCTGGTTCAAAACCGTTCAGTATTTCCTTAATGGTTGCGGAATGAGATACACTCGCTTCGCTCGGTATGACAGAAGAAAAAGCCGGTATGACAGAAGAAGGTATGACAGAAGAAGGTATGACAGAAGAAGGTATGACGGTATAATTCCGGACAACAACATTCTTTAAACCCAGTTCACGGAAATTATGCTGAGCAGCAGCGCAAAGTTCCGGTTGCATCTCATTGTACAGCACCTCCTTGGCACACCCGGCAAACGCCCAGCTGTCAACTCCCAGGCCGCCGGTTAAATCGGCCACATTTCCCTGCCCGGCAAGAGAGGCTTTATATGATGCGGTTTCAGAAGAAGAGCACTGCTCCCCAGAGAGGCGGAATGGATAACGGAGGGAGGGCTCTGCATACCACTCAGGCACCTTGTAACGCAGTTTCCTCCTGACCTCCAGCGTTGTGAGCGCCAGGTCAAAATCCTCCACCTCAAGGACATACCTGTCCCTGGCCAGAGCCAGGGCGCCAAGGTTATCTCCGTCATGCGCCAATATGAATTCCGCAAACTCCATATTGCAAAAATACGGAATAATCTATAAATTTGTATGATTTGACAGCTAAACACTAAAAACCACATAATATGAAAACCTACAAGGAAATAGCACAGAGCTGGCTTGACGGCAATTTTGACGCTGAAACCAAGGCAGAGGTAAAGCACCTCAT
>JAFZML010000026.1 GCA_017553255.1 Bacteroidales bacterium
ATAAAGGCTGGCGCGCTTCTTTCCTTTGATCACTATGTCTGTCCCTGCGCTCATGTTCAGGAGCGTGTAAGCGGGCGTTGCGGTCTCTGTGTCATCTATACCGTAAAAATGGTCCTGGCGGGCATTCCAGTCCACTTCTACGGCCACAAAGGCATTGTTGAAAAGATGGCCGTCATGAGTTATTTCCCACTTGCACTCCGTGAGAAGCCGGGGCGCTGGAATCATGGGCAGCCAGGCCCCTCCAATCTGCTTTCCGTTAACGTATGAGAAGGTTCCGCCAAGGTGCAGACTGTGGATGGGGTGGAAGTCTAGCCTGGCCTCTCCGCCAAACAAGCGCGCGTTACCGCTGGTGTAGGTAAAGACCGGCGGGTTGCCATCGGCCGTTCTGGAAAGGAAGATATAATTTTCAATAATATTGCCGAAAACTGCAAACTGTCCGGAGACGTACTTTGAGGAGAAATCCAGCCCCAGATCTGCCTGAGAGCTGTATTCGGGCTTCAGGTCCTGATTGCCGATTTCATATCGCAGCGTGCCCTCGTGCTCACCGTTGGAGGCAAGCTCGCTGAGGTTGGGGGCGCGGAAGCCGCGGGAAATGTTCATCCTGATGTGCACGTTCTCCCCTATTGTACGCACGGCGCCAATGCTGCCGCTGATTCCGGGGAATGTGCGGTTGAAATCTGCAAAGCGGGCTTCCAGCGGGAGGCTGTGGAGGAGGCGGATATCGGTCCTTAAACCTCCGGATAATACCCAGTGCCCAAGCTGTTTAGAGGCCGTTGCAAACAATCCGGCGTCCAGAAGACGGTAATCCGGGATAAGGTACTCATCCCCCTTGTTCTCAGATATTTGTCCCATGCCGTTAACGCCCACCGCGTATTTCCAGCCGTTTGCTTCCTGCTGGTACCTGACGTCATAATTCAGGGTATTCAGAAGGAAGTAAAGGCCATATTCATCGGCAGATTCCTCATATTCCTGACGACGGTTCATCTGCCAGCCCACCAGGGCTTTTAATCGGCCTTCCCCTACGCGGAAAGTATTGTCCAGCACGGCTTTATAGTGGTAAACCTGCTGGAACGGGAGGCCAGGCATATAGCCTGTAGAGCCTTCCTCCTCCCCTTCTATGATGCCGGGGATAAGGTGATAATAACTGAATTTGAGGCGGGAGTAGCCCCAGTTCCGGTTTATGCCCAGCAACCCTGATGCCGCCCTTTCCCTGAACCCGGAGTTCAGCACCCAGCCGTTGGCTCTGTTACGGTATGCGTGGGCATATTTATCAGAGAATCTGGCATCCCACACAAAGCCGTTATGGTTGCCGGAAGCATTGAGAGAATAGTGTATGAGGCCGTTATTGCTCTGGTATTCAGTGGAAATGTTTCCATGGACCGTCCCCGGAGCTGCAATGGGTGCCGGATGGAGGATTATGACGCCCGCCATGGCATCTGAGCCGTACATCAGTGATGCGGGGCCCTTCAATATCTCTACCGAATGTACGCCGGCGCCGTCCACCTCAATGCCGTGTTCATCACCCCACTGCTGGCCCTCCTGACGGATACCATCGGCCACAACTACCACGCGGTTGTACCCCAGGCCACGGATGACAGGCTTAGAGATGGCTCCGCCGGTTGTAATCTGCGACACGCCGGGCTCACGGGCAATGGCACTTATAATATTTGTAGATGCCCTGGCCTGCAAGTCAACGGGCTGGATAACCGAAATTGGTGCCGGTACTTCGTCCAGATGGACGTCCCCGGTAAGGCCAGTCACCACTACGGCATTAAGCTGCAGGTGCTGGTGAAAAATATCTGTGGAATCCGTATGTTCCTGTGCGTTCATCACTGCGCATACGCATAGGAGGGATACCGCAATAGCAGTACGAATGTGCTCCATTCTCTTCATCAGGATGCAAAGTTAGTAAAAACTTTTATTGTCTGAAGCGGATATTTTGACTATCTTAGCGGTATGTTTTACGCAATACTTGGAATCATTGTAGTGGTAGCGTTGTTCCTGATATTCCGGGACGACCACGATAAATCGTACAATAAAAAAGAAAAGGAGCCCAGGAAGGCGCCAAAGACAGAATTCAAGTCAGAGCCCAAGGTGGATCCAAAGACGGAATTCAAGTCAGAGCCGAAGGTGGAGCAGCCAAAGGCCGAAAAGAAAGCCTCCGGGGCTTCCCTGAAGGACCAGATTCTGGGAGAGATTGAAGCCGCCATCCG
>JAFZML010000201.1 GCA_017553255.1 Bacteroidales bacterium
AGGTCATTGACCTTACAGACGGACTGGGTGTATTCATAGAGGTAGCGGGAGTCCGTTTTGAGGTGGATGGTGCCACCGGGACGGAGGAAACCGCGGTACCGGTCAAGGAACATTGGAGAAGAAAGCCTGGCGTTTTCTGAACCGCGAAGTTGGGGATCGGAGAAAGTGAGCCAGATTTCAGAAACCTCAGAGGGGCCGAAGAAAGCGCCTATGAATTCAATCCTGGTGCGGAGAAAAGCCACATTGGGGAGGGCGTTTTCAGTGGCGTATTTGGCACCGGCCCAGAGGCGGGCGCCTTTAATGTCTACGCCAATGAAATTGACTTCAGGATGCCTCAGGGCCAGGGCAATGGTGTAATCCCCCTTGCCGCATCCAAGCTCCAGGACAATGGGACGGTCATTGCCGAACATGTCACGTCCCCAGTTGCCTTTGATGGGATGGTCACGGAGGACAAGCGCCTTTGAGCCGGGCTCCTTTGGTGCAAGCACAGCGTTTGCATCCGGCTGCAGGAGACAGCGGAACGTGGCGTTCTCGGCAAATTTTTTCAGTTTTCCGTGGCCCATTATAGATTCTTCGCTTCGCTCAGAATGACAAAAAACAAAATGACAGATTACTTCCGTTTATTTTTGCGGCGGCGCTTTTTCTTTTTCTCGGGATCAAAGCGGTTGATGGCATCGTCCCCAACGGCCGACACAAACTCCGGAGAGCGCTCTGGCTCTTCCTGAAGGGTGGCGGGACGCTCACCACGGCGGTTCATAGCCTGGATTTCCCGCACTTCATCGGCCGAAAGCCCATAAACCTTTGCAAGGGATCCTTTCTCATATGAGAAGTAGAGCATTCCGGCAAGGATGTCCGTCTTTACAAGGAAAGCCTGGCCGTCCTGAAGCTCCAGGGGCTCATTTACGTGAGGAAGGCGGGAGCGGGCATCATTGTATGCGGCAACCTCATAATTGAGGCAGCACTTGAGTTTTCCGCACTGACCGGCCAGCTTCTGGGGATTCAGGGAAAGGTCCTGGACACGGGCGGCGGCAGTGGTAATGGACTTGAACTCAGTTATATAGTTGGCGCAGCAAAGCTCACGGCCACAAACGCCAAGGCCGCCAATGAGACCGGCTTCCTGACGGGCGCCAATCTGCTTCATCTCCACGCGGATGTGGAATTCCTCCGCAAAATCCTTGATAAGCTGACGGAAGTCCACGCGGCCGTCGGCAATATAATAAAAGATTGCCTTGGTGCCGTCTCCCTGGAATTCAACGTCTCCAATTTTCATCTCCAGGCCGAGGTTGGCGGCCAGTACGCGGGCACGTATCATGGTCTCTTCCTCACGGGCTATGGCCTCCTGCCAGCGCTGGATGTCAAAGGGACGTGCCTTGCGGTAGATTTTCCGTAGCTCCTGCTGGGTGGGATCCACGCCCTTGCACTTCATCTGGCGGGCAACAACGGGGCCTTCAAGCGTGACAATTCCAAGGTCGTGGCCGGTTGCGGCCTCAACCACCACAAGGTCTCCGGTTTTGATGCTCTGGCCGGAAGCATTGACGTAAATTCCCTTGCGGGTGTTTTTGAAACGCACCTCAAAATAGCCGTCCCACTGCTCCTGGGCTATGCCCTTGAGGGTATCATAGACCTCCAGCTTGCAGCATCCCTGACGGTATCGTATATCTTTTTCTCCCGATTCCTCGTCTGTCACTACAGTACAGCCGCGGAAACAGTCGAACTGGATAGATTCGTTGCTATAATCTTTCATAGCGATATATATAGTTTGCTCACAAGGTCTGTGAACAGGATTTTCTGATTAACGTTGCGCTCCAGGAGCACCAGGGCACGCTGGAGGGCGTCATTTGCCTTCCTGGGGAAGGTTGGGGCAAAGGTTTTTGCCATTCGGCCGAACCATTCGTCCTCCCCTTCCGGAAGAACAGCCTGATCTGGGACCTTCTGGACCAGGAAAATGCGGCGGAGATCCTCCGAAGCCAGCCTGCAGAAGGATTTCTGCTTTTCCCTGTCCTTGAGGTCTGCCACGGCATCCGCGGTTTCAAGCGCCTGAAGGAGATTGTGGGAAGCCAGGGCCTCCAGAATATCGTGAAAAAGGTCCCGGAGCACCGCGGCGCCGGCAACTTCACGGGCATGGACAATTGAATCCGCCTCCTGAGACAGCGGCTGAATCCTTATATGCAGGCAGCGGGAGGCAATTGTGACAAGCACCTTCTCCGGAGCCTGGGTGATGAGGATAAACAGCGTTTTCACTGGCGGCTCCTCCACCATCTTGAGAAGAGCGTTTGCCGCCTGGGCGTTCATCTTTTCCGGAAGGTACATCACCACAGTGCGGTAGCCGCCCTCAACGGCGCTAAGGGACAGCTTATCCAAAAGCGCCCTGGCCTCATTTACGGAAATATTGCTTTGCTTCCCTTCTATGCCTATGGCCTCATAAAGCTCATTCTCAAAGAAATACGGATTATCCTGAAGGAGCTCCCTGAAAGGGCCGATGAAATTCTGGGACACAGGTTTATCAGACCCCGCCACAGGGAAAACAAAGTGGATATCCGGATGAATGAGCTTCCCAACGCGGGGATTGCCACCGTAAAGCTCTTCAAGGAAATTGAGGGCAACGGGAAAAGCACCGGCGCCGTCTTCCTGATGCATCAGGATGGCGTGGGGCACGTGGCCGCTCTCCACCATGCGGTGAAGGGCCTCCACAACGTCCGTATTCCCGTAAACCTTCATCATTTCCCCCTCTCTCCAACGTATTTGGCAATAGTTATAAGGCGCTTTTTGGCGGGGCCTTCAGGAAGGAAATCCAGCTGGCCGATAGCCCTCCCTATGAACTCATCCACCTTCAGGGCACTCTTTTCAATGCCCCCGCGGCGGCGCACAAACTCAAGGACTTCCCGCCCTAGTTCAGGATTATCGGCAATCCTTGTAACCTTGCTGCGGATATCTTCCGCCTCCGGAGCACCCTCAAGGGCGCAAAGGAGAGGCTGAGTTATTTTCTGCTCCTTGAGGTCTATCCCCACGGGCTTTCCAAGGGCGTCTCCGGCGGCAGCGTAATCCATCCAGTCGTCCTTCACCTGGAAGGCCATTCCAAGGAGCCTTGCAAACTCTCCAAGGGCCTTTACTGTGGGTTCAGGGGCATTTACGGATATTGCAGCGCTTGTGGCCGATGCCTCAAAGAGCGACGCCGTCTTGCAGTAGATTATGCGCTCATAGTCCTCCTGCGTGGTATCCCCTTTTTCGGCCTTTTCCATCTGGAGAAGCTCTCCTTCCGCAAGGTGCCCAAGGGTTGCCGCGAAGATGCGGGTTACCCTGTCCGTGTTTGCCGAAGCCTCAAGAACGGTTTTTACCGCCCTCACAAGCCAGAAATCACCTATGAGAACGGAAGCGTGAGGGCTCAGGAAACTTGCCACGGTGGGGCGGCCTCGGCGCTCTGACGCACCGTCCACAACGTCGTCGTGGAGAAGCGTGGCGTTATGGAGAAGCTCACAGGCAGCGGCAAACTTTACGGTGTCTTCATTGGGCTCTCCAACGGCCGATGCCGAGAGGAGCGAGAGCGACGGCCTCATCATTTTGCCGGGGTTCTCCCTGATGGAACGGTTGGTGGCATCAAGAAGGGATACGTCTGTTCTGAGGGCGCCCTCAATAGCGCTCTCCACCTTTTCCAGCAGGGGCTGAAGATATGCTTTAATCTCCTTCAAAATAAGACAGAAGTTCTTCCACCGTTTCTGGGAACTTCACAAGGTCCCTGTCATGCGCCTCCATCATTCCGGTTTCCACGTAATGGTCCAGGAGTGCCTTGAAGGGGTTGTAGAAGCCGTCAAGGTTAAGGGCATAAAGGTCTCCGGCATACTTGTGAAGCTTACGGAGAGTATGGGTTTCAATGAGCTCATCCATTGTGCCGATTCCCCCGGGAAGTGCAATAACGGCAACGGTCCCTTCACGCATTGCTTCCTTGCGGGTGGACATTGTTTCAGTCCAGATGATGCGTGAAACGCCCTTGTTCTCCAGGCCCATCATAAAACGGGGAAGTACGGCGGTATGGTCCCCGCCGCACTTTATGGATTCATCCGTAATGGCGCCCATCGTGCCAATTGCACCGCCGCCGGAAACAAGGGCATAACCCTTTGCGTGAAGCCCGCGGGTCATTTCCCTTGCGGCCTCATTGTACTTTGGGTCTATCTTGTTACTGGCGCTGCAGAAGACGGCAACCTTCCTCATACTAGAGATTTGCCTTTATCTTTTCCACAAGCGCGGCCTTGGGCATTGCGCCCACGGTTTTGTCCACAATCTGGCCGTTCTTTACAAACAGCAGGGTGGGGATGCTCATAATGCGGTACTGGGCGGCAATTTCATCGGCGTCGTCTACGTTTACCTTGACAACGGTGATTTTATCGGCCATTTCCTCCTCAACCTCATCAAGGATGGGGGAAAGCATACGGCAGGGACCGCACCAGGTGGCCCAGAAATCTACTATGACCAGCTTGGTATCCTGCAGGAGTTCCTGAAAATTGGTATTTGTTGCTACTTTCATAAGCGTGTGTCAGTTTACTAACTGACAAATGTACAAAAAATTTTGGTCAATGGACTAGAAGAACAGGCCAAGGGTTACTTTTATACCCTGGTAGTTCTTGATGTCCTTGTAGCTGTTTTTGACGCTCTCCTCAATCTGAGCGGCGTTAATCTTGTTGTTGTCGTAGAGGCTGCCAAGGTTCATGAACCACTGGACGGTGAGCTGGAAGTGATCCAGGACATGCACGCCGCCGCCAACGCCAAAGCCGTATTCAAGCTTGTTCTTTACATCGGCCATAAGGGCGTCTACATCTTCACGGGTGTTCTTGCCGTCTACAAAGCCTGTGGCCAACTGGTCAAAGTTCTCTGTGCCATTGACAGCATAGCCGATAAAGGGCTCTACAAGCACAAACGGACGGAATACAAGGAGGTCAAGACCGACCTGCAGGCCTGCGGAGAGCTCAATGAAACCGGTTTTGCTGTAGAAGGCGTTGGAAAGATCCTGGTAAGTTCCGTCTGCTATGGTTTGACCAAGATTTGAACCCTTCACCTGATACATCAGCTGAGGCTGCAGGGCAAAGATGTCTCCAAATTCCCAACGTACGGCTGCACCTACGTGATACAGGCTCACGTTTTTAAAATTGGCCATGGCATCCTTGGTGTTGATACCAGTATTTGAAGACGTGAAACCGCCAACTACGCCAAACTTCTGGGCCTGCGCCGCCACTGTGGCAGTGAAGGCAATGGCAATGATTGCAATAAGTTTTTTCATTCTATCTTTTCTTAGGTTTTCCTGTTTATAACGCATCCTCTACGGGAAGCACGTATGCCCTGAGACCGAGGGCCTTATTTGCCGAATCCGTTTTACGGAGTTCCTCCATTATCTTTGGAGCCAGGGAATCTTCCACGGCGGCAAGAAGTGCGTGGTTCTGGGTGGGCCAGGCATGGGAGCCAAGGTGAGGCTCCCCGTCCACGGTGCCTCTTCCGCCCACTTCAGTCCATACAGTATAACCCCTTTGCCCAAGGGTCTCAAGAAGCTCTACAATCTCCTGATTGTATGCCTGATTATATGCAATAAATATAGCTTTCATGGTTTATATTCTTTTTGAGATACACTCGCTTCGCTCGGTATGACATATCACGCCTTGCGGCGGGCTTTGCGGCGGGCGCGGTGCTCCGTGAAGCCGCAGTAGAGGACGGGGATAAGGACAAGGGTGATGAGTGTGGAAACGCTCAGGCCCCACGCAACGGTGGTACCAAGGCCGTTCCACATTTCAGAGCCCTCTCCCCTGCCAAGGGCCATGGGCAGCATACCCAGGACGGTGGTGAGGGTGGTCATGAGGATAGGTCTGAGACGGCTGCGGGCGGCTGCGACGGAAGCGTCACGTACGCTGTAGCCCCTCTCCTGGAGCAGGATGGTGTAGTCTATGAGCACAATACCGTTTTTCACCACAATACCCAGCAGGATTATGATGCCAACCATGGACATCATGCCTATGGCCAGGTTTCCTATCATGTTTCCAAGGGCCACGCCGGTAAAGGCGAAGGGGATGGAGAACATGATCACGAACGGTCCCATGAAGGATTCAAACTGGGAAGCCATTACCATATACACCAGAATCACTATCAGGGCCACCAGAAGGAGCAGTGAACCAAACATCTCCTGCTGCTCCTCATAGTCTCCGCTTATGGCATAGGACAGTTCCGGGGGCAGGGGCTCCTGTGAGAGGATCTGGTCTATTGCCTCAACGGCCTCCGACAGCGCCGTTCCGCGTGCAACAAGTCCCGTGGCCGATATATAGCGCTCACGGTTCTTGCGCTGGATGGTTGGCGGCACCTTGGATTCCACAACCCTGCCAAGGTCACGGACACGTATGCCCTGTCCGGCCGAGTTGTAAACCAGGATGTTTTCAATGTCGTCCATGCTGCGGCGGAACTCCGGGGCATAGCGTACGCGGATGTTGTACTCGTCTCCGTCTTCCCTGAAGAAAGACCCCACGGCCCCGCTCATGGCGGCCGATACGGCAGCCGCGGCCTGCGTGGAAGTGAGCCCGTTCAGGGCCAGTTTCTCACGGTCGAAGTCCACCTCATATTCCGGGGTATAGTCGTCTCGGCCCAAAAGCACCTGGGAGAAGCGTCCGGTAGTCATCATCTTCTCACGGTATTTCTTGGCCCAGGCCTCGGTCTCTTCAAAATCATAGCCGTAAATCTCCAGCACCACGCGCGATGCTCCGCCCATACCCATGCCGCCTTCCGTCACGTTGAACTTCCTGAGTTCAGGGAAAAGGCGGAGATCCGCACGGATTACATCGGCAATCTCAGATGTGTTGCGGAACCTCCAGCCGTTCTTGGCGGCAAGAGCCTTTCTCTCCGTGGCTGTGTGGACGTTGATATTGAAGGATATGATATAGCTGCCGTTGGAGCGCATGTTGGCAAAGGTGTTGGAAGCATCGGCCTGGCCGAAGTTGTAACTCAGCACCTTGATTTCAGGCACATCCTCACGGATTTTGCCGTAGATGGCGGCGGCCACATCCCGCGTTACATCCTGCGCCGTTCCAATGGGGAGTTCGGCCGATATGCTTACGCGGCCCTGGTCCTGGGTGGGGAAGAATTCAGTCTTCATGCGGGGGATGTACACGGCCAGCACCGCCGCAAATATCACGAATGCCAGAGCCAGAACCAGCTTCTTGTGCCTCATGCACCAGGCTATGAAGCGGGAATAACCAACGGACAGGCCGTCCAGGGCCTTGTTTACCGGCTTGAACAGGATATCGTGGAGTTTGTTGGTCTTGTGGTCCTTTGTAAGGAGCTGGGAGCACAGCATGGGAACCAGCGTAAGGGCTGCGGTTGTGGACACAATCATTATTATGGACACAATCCAGCCAAGCTGGCGGAACATGATGCCGGTCATGCCGTTAATCATGGTAAGGGGCAGGAACACGCACAGCATTGTGAGCGTGGACGCAATGACGGAAATACCAACTTCGGCGGTTCCGTGCACGGCGGCTTCCCTGGGCTTTTCTCCCCTCTCTATATGGGAGGTAACATTCTCCAGAACCACTATGGCGTCGTCTACAACCATGCCGATAGCGATGGAAAGGGCGCTCATGGAGATTATGTTCAGGGTGTTACCCGTGAAGAAGAGGTACATGAGGGATGCCAGGAGGGCGATAGGAATGGAGAGCACCACGATGATGGTTCCCCTCCACCTGCCAAGGAACAGGAACACCACCAGCATGACCACGAAGAACGTGATGAGGATGGTCTCCAGAAGGGAGCGGATGGTGTTGAGGATGTTGCGGGAAGAGTCCACCACCGTGGTAATCTTTATATCCGACGGCAGGTTGTGCTGAACCTTTTCCAGCGCCTTCTTCACCTGGCGGATAACGTTCACGGTATTGTATCCGGACTGCTTCTGGATTATGATCTGAGCGCCGCGGGTGCCGTTTGTATAAGACTCCTGGGATTTCTCCTCAAGGCCGTCCTCAACGCGGGCCACGTCCCTTAGGTAAACCGCACTGCCTCCACGGTAACCAACCACAAGGTCCAGCAGTTCCTGAGGGTCCTGAAATTCCTTCTTGATACGGAGGGAGTAGGTGTTTGAACCTATGTCAATGCTGCCGGAAGGCACGTTGCGGTTTTCCTGGGCAATCATTGACGATATGCCGGATATGGTGAGCCCGTATGCCTCAAGGCGTGAAGGGTCACAGTACACCTTGATTTCACGGTTGGGAGCGCCGCTCACGGACACCGTACCCACGCCGGATACGCGGGCAAGGGGCGTTGCAACGCGGTCTTCAAGGATTTTGTCCAGGGCGCTCACGCTCTGGGAAGCCGTACACGCCAGGATCATGATGGGCATGTCGTCGGCGCTGAACTTGAAGATTGTGGGGTTGGTGGCGCCGTCCGGGAGCTGGGATTTTATCATGTCCAGCTTGTCACGGACGTCGTTGGTTGCAACCTCTATGTCCACTCCGTACTGGAATTCCAGGGTGAGAAGGGAAATGTTCTCACGGGACTGGGACGACACGTTCTTGAGGTTTGCGATGGAGTTGAGGGAGTTCTCAAGCAGTTTTGTAAGGTTGGTCTCAACGTCTTCCGCGCTGGCGCCCTGGTAGGAGCTCATCACCATTATGGTGTTTGACTCCATGTCCGGGAAATTGTCTACCGGCAGCTGCACCAGGGCGAAGACGCCCAGGATGGCGAAAGCCAGGAACAGCAGCGCTGTGGTGACCGGTTTGTTGACGGCTGTTCTGTAGATGCTCATGGCCGGTTAATTTAACACGTTCACGGTTACGCCGTCCTTCAGGGTGGACTGACCCTTGGTCACAACCTTCTCTCCCTCCTGGACGCCCTCAAGGATCTCATACGTGGATTCCATATGGCGGCCCAGGGTGACCGGACGGAATGAAACGGTGCCGTCAGGCTGAAGGATGTACACAAAGCGCTGGCCGGTTCCTTCCATACGGACCACGGCCTGATCCGGAATCACAATGCGCCTGAGATTGCCGAAGTTTACGGTGACGCGGGCATACATACCGGGACGGAGGACTTTGTCGGCGTTGGGGACGTTAACCTCCACCTTGAATGTATGGGTGGAGGCGTCTATGGTGGGATAGAGCCTCTCTATGCGTCCCTTGAAGGTTTTGCCGGGAAGGGCGTCCACGGTAAGGCTTACCTGGTCTCCCTTTTTCACGCGGGTATATTCGCTTTCCGATATTCCTACAAGGAGCTTCACGGGCACAACCTGCTGAACGGTGAAGATGGGGGCGCTCATGGAGAACATATCCCCTCTGTCAAAATTGCGGGCCGTCACATATCCCGTGATGGGGCTGCGGAGGATAGTGTTCTCCTTTATGTTGTCATAGTTTGACTTGCGTACCTTGTAGCCAAGCTCCGCGGTTTCAAAATCACTCTGGGACACGCCGCCTTCAGCGTACAGGCTCTTTATGCGCTCATACTCAACTTCGTCGTTCTTTACCTGGAGCTCCAGCTGGTCCAGCTGCACGCGGTCCATTTCGGCAAGGACCTGTCCCTTCTGGACGTAGTCTCCCACCTCCACGTTGATTTTACGGATGCGGCCGCCGCTCTGGGGCATGATGTTGTTTACGGCATAGGCCTCTACCGCCGACGCATATACGCTTTCCTGTGGCACCAGGCTTGTCTGGGCGGTGGCTATTTCCACGTTGGGGACTGCTGCCGCAGGGGCCGCGGCGGGAGATGTCTTTTTTTCTCCAATCATGCCGCAGGATACCGCGGCGACAAGGGCTGCAAATATTGCAATTCCGCTTTTATTCATATGTCTTTTCTTCTGTATAATCGTAACCTAATGTCTGTTCAAGCGATGCCTTTGCAACTATGAAGTTGTAAATGGCCTGAACCGTCTGGAGACGGGTTTGGGTGAGGGTGAGCTCCGTGTTGTTCAGGTCCGTAAGGGTGCTCTTTCCAACCTCGAAGCTCCTGGAGGCAATGTTGTAAGCCTTCTCTGCGCTGGTAAGGGCCTCCTTTGCGGCGTCGTAGGTTTTCATTGCCGTATCCATAGTGGAGAGGCTCTGGCGTATGCCGATACGGATTTGGCGCTCCGTGTTTTCCCTCTGGATGTCCAGCTGCCCGGCCTGTACGCGGGCCTGCTTTACCTGATGGTAGCGGGTGCCGCCGGAGAAGATGGGGATGCTGAGGGAAAGGCCAACGTAGGAATATGGCGTCCACTGGTAATTCTTGAACACGAAGTCCTCTGCCATAGCGTTGTAGCTGTATGCGAAGTTCACGCTGAGGGTGGGGATGTAGGCGTCCTGCTGCATCTTGATCTGCTTGGAAAGCATTTCCGCCTGGGCGGCAAGCTGACGCAGCTGGGTGTTTTTGTCAAGGGATGCATCCGAGCCCTCATTTATGTCATAGAACATAGTCTCTGCGTAGTCCTCAAGCGTGCCCACAATGTCTATGTCACGGTCCAGGTCCAGGCCCATGACGGCTTTCAGCTGCCACAGGGCCAGGGTGATGGAATTATCGGCATTGTAAAGGTTGGGGATAGCCGCTGCAACGGAACTTTGCGCGCGGGCAAGGTCAAGGTCCGACGCCTTCTTCACATTGTACTTGCTCTCCGTGAACTTGAGATTCTGGATTGCATTCTCATACACGGCGTTGTAAACGTCATAGGAAGCCTTTGACAGAAGGACGGCGTAATACGCCTGCTTTACCTGGGTAACCGTTCCAAGGCGGCTCTCACGTGCCTGTTCCACTGCCAGTTCCACCTGGTCTCCGGTTATGCAAAGGCTTTCCCACAGCTGGAAGTTCACAAGTGGCATGGAGGCGTTGATGCCGGCGTTCCAGGTATTCTTTCGGCCCACTTCAAAGCCGCTGTCACCTGAAGATTCTTCCGTTTCCTCTACGGGAGCCGCCTGATAAGGCTGGATGTCCGGGTGCTTCTTCAGAAACTCCGCTATATAATAATTGTAGGGTTCAAAGGCCGATCCCAGCATTGAGGCCATGCCGCCGCCGGATCCGCCGCTTGAGCTTCCGCCCATATACATACGCTGCTTCTTAAGCGTATGCTGGAATGAGGCCGATGCGCTTATTTGCGGGAAAAGCGCGCCGTAGGACCCCTTGCGGGCATATTTCTGGCGGGTAATCTCCATATCGGCCACCTTCACGGAAGTATTTTCGCTGAGGGCTATCTTGATGGCGTCCTCAAGGGTGAGCACCAGGGTGCTGTCCTGTGCCTCCTTGGCCTCCGTATCCTTGTATTGAGCCCATGCCGCACTTGGCAGCAGGATGAGCAGGGTAAGGATCAATTTCTTAACACACATAAAACTATCAGTATAAGCTGACTATTCACTACAAAAATCAGGCCCGCAAACCACTTGTCATCCTGAGGAGTGAAACGACGAAGGATCTATTTCAATGAATATGTTTTTTTGTATCTTTGTGTCATGGAATCATTGATTGTACACTGGAACATAGATCCCGCCATATTGCATCTTGGCGGGTTTGAGCTCAGATGGTATTCCCTGCTTTTTGTGAGCGGCTTCATCCTGGGCTGGTTCATAATGAAAAGCTTCTTCAACCGTGAGAAAATAAGTGAGGTCCTCCTGGACCCCATGCTTTATATGCTCCTCATCTGCACCATTGTTGGTGCGCGCCTTGGCCACTGCCTGTTCTATGAGCCGGACTACTACCTGGCGCCATTCTTCCAGATGTTTGGAGGCACGGTTTCCCCTCAGGTTGCAGCACGCGGAATGACTCCCTGGCAGGCCTTCTGGGAAATTTTCATGCCCTGGAAAGGCGGCCTTGCCAGCCACGGCGGCACCATAGCCATCATCCTGGGCTTCATATGGTATGCCAACAAATACGGAAAAGCCAATGACTTTGACTTTGTTTGGCTGGTAGACCACGTTGTGATTCCCATCTCCTTCGCGGCTTGTTTCATCCGCCTTGGAAACCTCTTCAACTCAGAGATTTACGGCGGTCCCACCTCCCTTCCCTGGGGCTTTGTGTTTGAGCGCAACAGAGAAACCGTTCCCTGCCATCCCACCCAGCTCTATGAGGCTCTCACATACCTTCTTCTTGGCATCCTTCTCATGTGGCTGTACTGGAAAAAGCTGGACAGCCTGTACCGCGGCACCTTCATGGGAATTTTCATGATAGTGTGCTTTGGAAGCCGTTTCCTCATTGAATTTGTAAAGAATGACCAGGTAGACTTTGAAGCCAACATGGCCCTCAACATGGGTCAGCTCCTGTCCATCCCGTTTATCCTTCTTGGAATTGGCTTCCTGGTGTACGCCTTTGTGAAAAAGGTCCCCGCCCGCGCCATTCACCCGGAGCACGCCGTGAGGCCCAAGGCCCAGCCCACCCACTACGCCCATCCCACCGGGAAATAGCGCCCCGCCACCGTGCATAGCCCCCTTTCCCGCCTGGGCGCCCCTTCCCCGCTAGGGCCAACCTTGCCGTGTTTGCAGCCAGATTGCGTATAACAGGGTTTTTACTGCCAACACGGCAAGGAAAATGACCGTTTTGACCAAAAACGCTGCCGTGTTGGCACCAAAATCGGCCACAGGAGCGTTTTACGTGCAAACACGGCAAAGGGGTTTTGCGAATGCCGTAGCAAATGACTAAATTTGCATAGTTGTACGGATATGAAGTATGCCTAAAGCAATAGTGTTTGACATAGGCGGGGTGCTGATAGGCCTCAATATGAGCGGGTGCATTGAGGCATTCCGCACAGGTCTTGGCTTTGAGAGGATTACCCAGCTCCTGGACCCGTATCACCAGAAAGGTATTTACGGTGAACTGGAGGGCGGCCGCCTGAGTGAGCAGCATTTCAAGGAGCTTGTTATTGCAGAGTCTCGTCCGGGCACAACACCTGAAGATGTAGATAAAGCCATGAGCAAGCTGCTTATACCGGTGATGGATCCCCGTACGGTGAAGGCGGTGAATGACCTTAAGGGGAAGTACCCCCTGTACCTTCTTTCCAACAACAACCCCATCTCCATGCGGCACTGCCTCAAGGTCCTGAGAGACAATGGCATAGATCCTGAAACAACGTTCAAGGACCAGTTTATTTCTTCAGACCTGAAGCTCATGAAGCCTTCTCCTGAGTTTTACACTTACGTGATTCAGAGGATCGGCCTTCCGCCGCAGGAAATCCTGTTCATAGATGACAACAAGGCCAATGTAGACGGAGCAAGGGCCGTTGGCCTGGATGCCCGTCTGTACAATCCCGGAACGGACCTTGGTCTTCTACTATCAGACTGCTAGAAATGTCCCTTTACAGTTACTTCCGCATCAGTAAGCCGTCGGCGGATAAAGTGCCGACCGGGGAGGTAGACGCCACATACAGGCGCCTCCGTTCCCGCACCATCTGGGGCGTGACAGCGGCGTATACATTATATTATGTATGCCGAATGACCCTTGGCGTTGTGAAGCAGCCCCTGATTGACGGCGGCGTGCTCACGGCCGGGCAGCTTGGTATCATAGGCTCCGCCTTCTACTTTGTATATGCGGTAGGGAAATTCCTGAACGGCTTCATTGCCGATTATTGCAACATCCGCCGTTTCATGGCGGCGGGTATCGGCATATCGGCAGCCGTAAACCTTATCCTGGGGCTGATGGGCCTGCTTCAGGGGCCGCTGGGCTTTGGATCCGTGGTGATGCTGGTCACCTTCACCCTTCTCTGGGGCATCAACGGCTGGATGCAGTCCATGGGCTCTCCTCCCGGAACAATAAGCCTTTCCCGCTGGTTCCCCCTTTCAATGAGGGGCCGGTATTACAGCATCTTCTCATCCACCCCCCAGCTTGGCAAGGCCGTGTCAATGATGATGACGGGCTTTATAGTGGCTGCGGCGGGATGGCAGTGGGGATTCCTGGCGGCGGCTGTGGCGGGAGTTATCGGCCTTGCGGTGACTCTCATTTTTGTTGCCGATACCCCCGAAAGCCAGGGTCTTCCCTCCGTGCAGGAATTATCCGGAGAGGAGACCAGGCCTATTGATTCTCAGCCCACCCGGGAGCTCCAGAAATGGGTGTTCCGCCATCCCGGAATCTGGGTCATAGCTATCTCTACGGCTTTTTTGTATATCACCCAGCACGCGGTCTCCGACTGGGGCGTGCTGTTCCTCCAGAAGCAGAAAGGCTTCACGCTGGAGCGTGCAACGCAGGTGATTGGACTGGCGGAAATCTTTGGCGTAGCCGGAAACCTTGCCGCCGGATGGATCTCAGATGTTCTCCTGAAAGGTAACCGCGTAAAGCCGGTGGTGGTGTCCGGCGTCCTTGCCGTATGCTCCCTGGCCGCCTTCCTGTTCCTTGGCGGCGGCTTCTGGGGCAACATGGCCTTTGTGGCCATCTTCAGCTTTGCTTTCAGCGTGGTGTTCTGCATTGTGGCCGGGCTCATGGCCCTGGACTTCGTGCCCCGCAAGGCAACCGGTGCCGCCCTTGGAATTGTGGGCATCTCCAGCTACGCCGCCGCCGGCCTCCAAAGCGTCGTGAGCGGCTTCCTCATTCAGGGGAATTCTTCGGCCCTTGCATACAACTTCACCCCCGTATCCATCTTCTGGATAGCCGCCTGCCTTCTGGCCTTCACCCTGCCGGTCCTGGGGTGGAAGTACCTGAGGAAATAAAAAAGAAACCCGCACGCGAATTTCACAATTGGCGGCGGGTGTATGGTAAGGTATCAATATTTATGTCTGATACCGTTTATATCTAATTCCGTGCCAAACTTTTCTTTTTGTGCTTTTTTTGATGCCAATCACCATAAATTTCACTCACATTGCCGGCGGTGATGAATCCGTGGATGTCGTTGGACTTCATATAGTCCATGAGATTGGCAAATTCATCCTGAGTCAGAAGGGCTTGAATCTCAACATTTTGATGGCCGTTGTAGCCGCCAGTGACGTTGTACAGGGAGCAGCCGCGCTCAAGGTCCTCAATGATGTACTTGCGGAGGCGCTCATACTGTGATGAAATTATGCACACCCTCTTGCGGCGATTGATACCGGCGGTGAAATAATCCAGCGTAAGGCCGTTGATCCACGTTCCAATAAGGCCGATAATAACCAGCCTGAACGGATTGATTGCAAACGCGGTGCAGCAGATAAGCCCGCCAGCAACAGTTACGGACGTGCCGATATCTATATGCAGATACTTATTAATAATCTTGGCCAGGATGTCAAGACCTCCGGTGGAAGCGTTGATGTGGAAGAGGATGGTCTGGGACGCGCTGAGGATAAGGACAAAGCAAAGGAGGTCGAACCAGGGGTCGTTCATAAGGGACGTCTGCCCCGGCTCCAGGACGCGTTCAAGCGGCAGGACCTTCTCCCAGAAATCTACCAGCGGGCCCAGGATAAGGGCCGTGTACACGGTTTTGGCCCCGAATTCCTTGCCAATCAGAATCCACGCCAGCACCAGCAGGATGGCGTTGATAATCACAATAACCTGGGACACCTTTATGCCGATCCCCGCCATATTCAGCAGGTTTCCAATCACAATTGAAAGACCCGTAATGGAGCCCACAACCAGCTTGGAAGGCATAAGGAAGTAGTAAACTGCTGCGGCAGCAATGGTCATGCCTGCCGTCATAATGAACAGTTCCTTCCAGAATTTCCAGGTTTTCAGGATTTCAAGAATGTTTTTCATTTTATGCGGTTAGTTTTATTCAGCGGCCTGCCCTCCGGCAAGGTCAAGAATCTCAGATGTAATTTTCTGCTGACGGCCCTTGTTGTACTGCAGCGTAAGTTCAGAGAGCAGGTTCTCTGCGTTATCAGTTGCGGTTTGCATGGCAATTGTGCGGGCCGCGTGCTCTGCCGCCGCGCTGTCAAGAAGCGCCGCGTAAAGCTTCAGTTTCAGTGTTTTTGGTAGCAATGCCCGCAAAAGTTCTTTTGCCGATGGCTCCAGAATGGCATCAGATGCCCGATCGGGATCGGGCATGACGGACGCAGAGTCGGGCATGACGGACTTCCCGTCACCCCCGACCTGATCGGGGGTCCGCTGCAGCGGCAGCAACGTCTCCTCCACGGGAACCTGACGGGAGGTGGACACAAAGTGCGTGTACACCAGCTTCACGCCGCTTACGCGTCCTTCGGCAAAATCCTCCGAGAGCTTCTCCACAAGGGCCGCCGCCGGGGCGTATGCCGGGTGCTCTGAAAGCGCGGAGAAATCTGAGGGTGAACGGAAACCGTCCCGGCCCATTGCATCGGCCATTTTCCTGCCGATAGAATATACCACGTCACCCTCATTGCGCACGGAGCGCACCTTTGCAATGATGTTGGCGTTGAACCCGCCACAAAGGGATGAGTTGGACGCAATGGCTATGATGACAGAGTCACCGGAGGAGGCCCTTTCCGGAGCATTTGCCCGGACAGGGTTGCGAAGCAACGCGGAGGAAAGGGCCTCCTCCGGCGACTCCGACATACTTCCGGAAGAGAGCGCCAGCATCCTCTGAAGCGCCTCCTCGTAGGGTCTCATTGCCGCTATGGCGTTCTGCGCCTTACGCAGTTTTGCCGATGACACCAGCTTCATGGCCGATGTTATCTTCAGCGTACTCTTCACAGACCCTATCCGGCCCTTTATTTCCTTTAGTGTTGGCATATCTACTATATTTGTCATACCGAAGCCCGCAGGGCTGAGTGTATCTCATGAGATACGCTCGCTACGCTCGGTATGACAATAATCATTTCATTGCAAGAATCACGGAAGCGGCGGTTTCGGTTAGTATGTTTTCAATCTCCGGGGTGAGCTTGCCTTCACCAAGAGGGGCAAGGACGTCAGAGGCGTGGGTGGCGCGGAGACGGTCCAGGAAGGAGTCCTGGAATGCGCGGACGGCGGAGACGGGAATATCCCTCATAAGGCCGTGAGTGCCGCAGTAGAGCACCGCAACCTGTTCCCCGACGGGCATGGGAGAATACTGCGGCTGAATGAGGAGCTGATTATTCTTTCGGCCCTTATCCAGAGCAAGTTCCGTAACTTTGTCAACGTCGGAGGAGAACTTGGAGAAGGCTTCAAGCTCTGCCCACTGGGCCTGGTCTATCTTAAGCGTACCGGCCACCTTTTTCATGGACTTTACCTGGGCGCTGCCGCCAACACGGGACACGGAAATACCCACATTGATAGCGGGACGGACGCCCTGGTTAAAGAGCGCCTGCTCAAGGTAAATCTGGCCGTCAGTGATGGAAATCACGTTTGTAGGGATATATGCCGATACATCTCCCGCCTGGGTCTCGATGATAGGAAGCGCCGTGAGAGATCCGCCGCCCTTCACGCGGGAGCGGAGAGCCTCCGGAAGGTCATTCATCTGAGCCGCAACCTCCTGCTGGTCAATGATGCGCGCGGCGCGCTCCAGCAAACGGCTATGGAGGTAGAAAATGTCTCCGGGATATGCCTCACGGCCGGAAGGGCGCTTGAGGATGAGGGACACCTCACGGTATGCCACGGCCTGCT
Organism: Bacteroidales bacterium; assembly: GCA_017553255.1. GTDB lineage: Bacteria > Bacteroidota > Bacteroidia > Bacteroidales > UBA932 > Cryptobacteroides. Next base: position 17,422 of record JAFZML010000201.1, read on the forward strand.
TTGAGAGGTCATCGAACACCACCAGGGCATGACGGCCTATGTCACGGAAGTACTCTCCAATTGCGGCGCCGGCAAAGGGAGCGTAATACTGCAGGGCGGCGGGGTCTGCGGCCGTAGCGGCAACCACAATGGTATAATCCATTGCCTTGTGCTCCCTGAGGGTCTGGACAATTGAAGCCACGGTGGAACCCTTCTGGCCCACGGCAACGTAGATGCAGTACACGGGGTCCCCGGCCTCAAAAGCAGCCCTCTGATTGATAATTGTATCTATGGCAATGGCCGTTTTACCGGTTTGGCGGTCTCCAATAATGAGCTCACGCTGGCCACGGCCGATAGGAATCATTGCGTCAATTGCCTTGAGACCCGTCTGGAGGGGTTCAGACACCGGCTGACGGAAGATGACACCCGGGGCCTTTCGCTCCAGCGGCATGTCAATTTTGTCCCCACCAACGGCGCCAAGGCCGTCCAGGGGGTTCCCAAGAGGGTCTATCACCCTGCCAAGGAGGTCGTCGCTAACGCCCACTGAGGCAATTCGGCCGGTGCGACGCACCAGCATTCCTTCCTTCACATGGTCTGTGGGTCCCATGAGCACGGCGCCCACGTTATCGGCCTCAAGATTCATCACTACGGCCATAACCCCGCCGCCGCAGTCCAGGAGTTCCCCGGCTTCTGCGTGGTCCAGGCCATAGATTCTCACAACGCCGTCGCTCACCTGCAGGGCCTTTCCAATCTCCTCAAACTGGAGATCATTCTTCATATCCCTTAGCTGACTCAGCAGGATGTCGCTGACTTCGGATGGTTTAAGTGATACTGCCATCAGATAATTCTTCTATTCTTTTCAATAAACTGTTCACGGATAAGGTCCAGCTGGCGCCTTACGCTGGCATCCAGAAGGTAATCTTCAAGGTCAAAGACAAAACCGCCCACAAGGTCAGGGTCCACTTCAACCTCAATAATGACATCGTCCCCGGTTTTCTGCTTTACAAGGGCCCGCAGGCGCTGCAGAAGGCGCTCAGAGGGCTCACGCGCGGTGGTAAGATGGGCTTTTCTTATGCCGATGCTCCTGTGGTAGATGTTCACAAAATCCCTCATGATGTCTTCCACAAGGCCCATGCGCCCGTTGTTGTTGAGGAGGGTAAGGAACCGGCTCATCTCCGTGGAGAGCTTGTTCCCAAGGGCACTCTGGAGGAGTTTTTTCTTGTCGAAGGGAGACATCACGTCATCTGCAGCGCACACCATCCGGCGAAGGTCCGGGACACTCTGGAGTGCGTGGAGGAGGGTTTCGGCCTCAGAGCACACACGCTCACCCTGCCCGCTTTCACGGGCATATTTCACCAGCGCATAGGCATAGCGGGTTATGACGATGCTCCTGTTCACGATCCAAGCCTTGCCTCTGAAGCCTCATCCACCAGGGACTCTATGAAGGCCCTCTGGCTGCCGGAGTCATCAAGTTCGTGCCGAAGGACTTTTTCCGCCACCTGGACGCTCAGAAGGGCTATTTCCTTGCGGACGTCCCTCAGGGCGCTCTCTTTTTCGGCCTCAATCTGGAGCTTCGCGTTTGCAATCATTGCATCTGCCTGGGATTTGGCCTCGGCCTTGGCGTCCGCGATGATGCGGGCCTTGGTTTCCGTTGCCTCGCGGATCATCTGAGTTTGCTCCCGACGGGTTTCCTCCAGCATTTTGGATTGCTCGTCTTTCCACTGAGCCATCTGCGCCTTTATTGTATCGGCGTCCTTCAGGGACTGCGCAATCTTGGCGCTGCGTTTATCCACCATGTCCGTGATTATGGGGAATCCGAACTTTGCAAGGAGGAAAAACACAATGCCGAAAATCACGACCATCCAGAAGAGAAGGCCCGTATCAGGTGTGACTAAATTCATAACTTTTCCTGTCTTTACCTTCGACTCAATGTTGTACTTGGGCCTTTACGGGCCCACGTTACCCCCTCCCGAAACCCCTCCACTCGGGGGAGGGACTTATAGGGATCTTCGGGGGAAACTCATCACTTAGTTGATTACGATGGCGAGGAGGGCTACGATAATGGCGAAGAGGGCTGCGCCTTCAACCATACCGGCGGCAATGATCATGGACGTACGCAGGTTGCCGGCGCTTTCCGGCTGCCTGGCGATTGCCTCCATGGTGGATTTGCCGATTTTACCAATGCCGATAGCGGCTGCTATTGCGGCGATTGCTGCGCCAAGGGCGGCTCCTGCCTTTCCGAGGGCTGCGCCCGCGGCTGCCTGAAGGAGGATTGCTGATAGAATCATAATATAGTAGTTTAAAAGTTTAATTCATTTAGATCCTTCGTCACTTCGTTCCTCAGGATGACAAAACTGTCATTCGTTCGTCACACTGTCATTCGTTCGTCACACTGTCATTCGTTCGTCACACTGTCATTCTGAGCGAAGCGAAGAATCTCATTCTTCTTTTGCTCTGGCCAAACCAATATATATTGAACTGAGCATAGTAAACACATACGCCTGGATAAAGGCCACAAGGCACTCCAGGGCGTCCAGGAACACCCCGAAGAGCACGCTTACCACAGTCATTCCGCCGCCAAGGAGGGGGCCGTACTTTGCCATTATGAAAATGATACATACCATACTGAGTATCATAATGTGACCGGCCAGCATATTGGCAAAAAGACGGATGGTGAGGGACACCGGCTTCATGATGGCGCTGAACACCTCAATGACCGGCATTATGGGTTTCAGGAAGCCCGGAACTTCCGGGGCGAAAATCTCCTTATAATAGTGCTTGGTGCCGTTGAAATTCACCGTGAAGAAGGTGCAGAGGGCCAGTACCAAGGTAATGGCTATGTTACCCGTGAGGTTGGCGCCTCCCGGGAAGAACGGCATTATTCCAAGGAAGTTGTTGAAAAGAATCCACAGGAAGGCCATGCAAAGGTACGGGGAGAACTTCCTGTAATCCGGGCCGATATTCTCCTTTGCCATATCATGCACCATCATCACAAGCGGTTCCATAGCCGCCGCAAGGCCGGTGGGGGCCTCTTCAAGGGCGTCGTGCTCCTTGTACCACTTTGCAGTGAGGAGGATGATCACAAGAAGAAGGAGCGTACTCATCATTAGCGCCAGGACGTTCTTTGTTATTGATATGTCCAGCGGGCGCTTCCCAGTTGTGGCGTTTATGAGTTTTCCGTTTTCATTGAACGTATATCCGTGTTCCGCAGCGTGGTGCGCCGTAAACACATGCACTCCCCTCTCCACCACTATGCACGGCAGCGGAATTGCCACCGGCTTCCCCTTCCACTCCGTAATATGCCACTCATATTCGTCCCCAATGTGGGAGAAAATAATCGATGCGACATCGATCTCATCTTTGAGGGGGCTCTGCCCCCTACTATCCCCCGCGGCCTCCGGCCGGCCGCTCTGCAGAGCGGCTTGTCCCTCTATATCGAACGAAGACGTATCCTCTGATATGACAGAGGGTTTGTTATTTGTCATACCGAGGCCCGCAGGGCCGAGCGTATCTCCTTGCAGCAACAGAAGCGATATGATAAGGGCCAAAATCATACCTCAACGCACACGGTTACGGTGTTGTCACGGACCTCGGCAAAGCCGCCAAGGATGGCGATGCGCTTTTCTTCCCCAGCCTCAATATAGCGGACATCCCCTTTATCAAGGCTTGTCACAAGTGCGGCATGGCCCGGGAGCACGGTGAAGGGAGACAGTTCTCCAGGAAGCGTCACAAGTGACACTTCCGCTTTCACCAGCGTCCCTTCCGGACTCAGAATATGTAATGCAATCGCATCCATTTTTGTTCTTTTTAGATCCTTCGTCACATCGTTCCTCAGGATGACAGGTCTTTTGTCATTCTGAGCGAAGCGAAGAATCTATTTTGCTGCAGCCAGTATGGCCTCACCCTTGGCAATGGCATCCTCTATGGTGCCTACGTTCAGGAAGGCCTGTTCAGGGAGGTAATCCACCTCTCCGTCCATAATCATATTGAAGCCCTTGATGGTATCCTCTATGGAAACCATCACGCCCTTCACGCCGGTAAACTGCTCTGCCACAAAGAACGGCTGGGAGAGGAAACGCTGAACGCGGCGGGCGCGGTTAACGGTGGTTTTGTCCTCGTCGGACAGCTCGTCCATACCCAGGATGGCAATGATGTCCTGCAGTTCCTGGTTGCGCTGAAGGATTTGCTTCACGCGCTGGGCGGTATCGTAGTGGGCCTGGCCCACAATATTGGGATCCAGGATACGGGAAGTGGATTCCAGCGGATCCACGGCCGGGTAGATACCCAGGGCCGTAAT
>JAFZML010000202.1 GCA_017553255.1 Bacteroidales bacterium
TATGGTAATTCGGAGGCCGAAGGCCGACAAGGGGGTGTTTGAGGGGGCGTAGCCCCTTCAATCAATGTGAAACAAAAAGGTACAAAAAAAAAGACAGCGCTATGGTAATTCGGAGGCCGAAGGCCGACAAGGGGGTGTTTGAGGGGGCGTAGCCCCTTCAATCAATGTGAAACAAAAAGGTACAAAAAAAAAGACAGCGCGCTGTCTTTTTTTTGTACCTCTGCTCGGAATCGAACCGGGACCAACGGAACCGGAATCCGTTATTCTATCCTTTAAACTACAGAGGCATTCTAAGAATACAAAGGTAATAATTTTTTTGGGAAGCAGGCCGATTTTTGATATATTTGTGGACAGATAATGCTAAACTAATTGAATATGAACCTTTTCAATCCTGAGATTAAACTGGAGAAACAGCTCCAGTCACAGATCTATAACGCCCTGGAGGGAGACGTTGTGAATTATATCCTCTCCCATGCAGGAGACACCCCGGACGATATCTACCACCGCAGTGAGATGGAAGGCCAGAGCATGAAGGTGGATAAAGACGTGATGGGAGATTTCTATAACCTTTGCATGGACGTAAAGTCACGCCTTGGATTCAAGGATCCCGTGGATTTCTACATCACCGGCAGCCAGCAGGTAAACGCCTGGTCAATTGCGGCCAAAACAGAAGGCAACGCCCACATAGTAAACGTATACTCAGGCCTTTACAACCTCATGAACGAGGATGAGCTCCGCTTCATCGTTGGCCATGAACTTGGGCATCTCATCAACCACGACACCGCCCTCAGGCGCCTTATCAATTTCATCTATCCCCAGGGTACCCAAATCCCCGTGGCCCTCATGTACAAGATCAACCTCCATGACCAGTTGGCGGAACTTGTGGCAGACCGCTACGGCTTCCTTGCCTGTGGCAAGCTTGAGGCCTGCGTAACCGGCTTTTTCAAGTTGTCCTCAGGCATTGACCTTGTGAAGCTTGGAGTAAGCATTGAAGACCTCCTTGCCAAGAACGACAAATCCCTTGAATTCTTCCTCCATGGCGGCGGTCTCAGCGTGGAAGACCACCCAGTGCACCCCATCCGCACCCAGGCCATCAAACTCTTTGCACGCGCACGCTCAGACAAGGAACTTGAAGACGGAATGAATGAGCTTATCCAGGTACTCCTAAAGAGCGGCAGCAACCCCATGGATCCGCCCATGTCCATCTTCATCGCAACCGCCGGCATCATTGCCTCCAGCGTAGACGGGCAGGTTTCAAAGGAGGAATATGAGCACATTGTGCGCACCCTTGCCGCATCCCATCTGTTCCCTTCACAGTTTGTGGAAAACATTGCCCACGAAAACGTGGACAAGCTCTTCGAAGACTCAGTGAAGGCACTCTGTGAAACCAATCCTTCAATCCGTCCCGCCCTCCTCCAATATATGATAGAGGTCATTATTGCCGATAAGGACATCCATGAGAAAGAGGTCAATTTCATCTACGATATCGGCCAGAGGCTGGGGCTTAACGTTCAGGATATATCCCGCATTTTCGCAGGTATGGTCCAGAGCTACTTCAGTCCAAGCCTGAGCGCCCTCGCATAAAATCTTTCACCCTCCCATTTGGGAGGGTTTTTTATTAGCAAAATTCTTGCTATATTTGTACGATTATACGCCAATTAATGAAGACAGCATATATTTTCCCCGGCCAGGGCTCCCAGTTCCCGGGAATGGCCAAAGACCTTTACCCTTCTCACAAGGACCTTTTTGAAAAGGCCAATGACATCCTTGGCTTCCGCATCACGGACATTATGTTTGAAGGTGACGCTGAAGCCCTCAAGGCCACAAAGGTAACCCAGCCCGCAATCTTCATCCATTCCACCATCCTTGCAATGGAACAGGCCCGGCAGCCAGATATGGTGGCCGGCCACTCCCTTGGAGAATTCTCGGCAATGGTAGCCGCAGGCGCCCTCAGCTTTGAAGACGGTCTCAGGCTTGTTGCGGTACGCGCAGAGGCTATGCAAAAATGCTGTGAGGCAGTCCCCGGCACCATGGCCGCGGTGATTAAGCTGGATGATGAAACAATTGAGAGAATTTGCTCAGACATCCCCGGCGTAGTCCCCGCAAATTACAACAGCCCCGGCCAGGTGGTCATCTCCGGAGAAAAGGCCGCTGTGGAGCAGGCTTGCGCGCTCCTCAAGGAAGCCGGCGCCAAGCGCGCCCTTGTGCTTCCCGTGAGCGGTGCCTTCCACTCCCCTCTTATGGAGCCCGCGCGCGTGGAACTTGCAAAGGCCATTGAGGCCACTCCTTTCAAAGCTCCCCGCTGCCCCATTTACCAGAACGTCACCGCCGCCCCCACCACGGATCCTGAAGTGATTAAGGCCAATGCCCTCAGGCAGCTCACAAGCCCCGTGCGCTGGACAAAAACCGTGGAGAATATGATCACGGACGGCGCA
>JAFZML010000027.1 GCA_017553255.1 Bacteroidales bacterium
CGCCATTTTACGCTGAGGCCAAGATCCACGGCTTCTCCATAATCTGACTCCTTGTGAGTGCTGAATGACTTCACCTGTCCGTAAAACAGTTTCCCTGCAACATTTGCGCAAGCAACATAATAGAACTTTGTGGCCGATGGCAATCCTTCCAGGACATATACAAAGATTCCATCATACGAGATTGACTCTGTTGACACTTTTGTGCCTGATGATTTGAGCGCATCCAATGTGCTGGCAGAAGAACTGTAAAGGAACCAAACACTCTTTGAAAGGTTTTCCGTATTTTGAATCTGAATGCTGCCGTTAAGGGTGGCCGTAAACAGTTCTATATCATCCGCATCAAGCGTCTCAACTGTGGCATTAATAGACTTCGTTGTGAAACTTTTGACTTCGCCGAAGAATTCCTTGCCGTCGCGAGCAAGATTAATAGCAACATAATAATACTTTGTGCCTGCAGACAATCCTGTAAAAGTGGCAGAATATGTGTAGCTTCCGGAATAGAAGTTTTCATCGAAAACAGAATTATTATTGTTTTTTAGTTCTTCTATGGTTGAAGAAGTACTACTGTAAAGGAAGCCCCCTATCATAGTCTCGTCCGTTCTTACAGCACCACTCACAGTAGCGGTATCAAAACCAATGTCCGTAGCGTCTCCGGTTGAAACGCTGGCTGTAATCTCCGGCGTGGTGAAACTCTTTACCTCTCCATAAATAAGCTGGTAACCATGTCCGCTCTCAAATATTTCGGCATAGGCAATGTAGTAGTACTTTGTGCTTGAGGTAAGTGCAACGTGAAGAGGATCTTGAGAACGTGTAAAACCCACAAAAGACCCATCACTATTAAGATTAGAAACAACGTCTACACCATTCTTCTTGAGCGCATCCTGGGAAGAGTCAGTTGCACTGTAAAGGAAGCCGACAGATTGAACAAGGTTCTTGTCTTCTCCCTGTACGGCTCCGTTTAAATAGGCATTGAAAGGAGTAATGTCAGAGGCATCCTTTGTCTGGACGCTTAAATCGTAGCTTGTGGTTGTGAAGCTTTTCACTTCACCAACCTTCAGCAAATCTCCAACTTTGATATATGCCTTATAGTAATATACGGTATTGGCATTGAGGTCACTCACCTCTGCAAAGTACTTATTGTTACGGTCCACCTCGTAACAGCGCCACAAACGGCCATTGGCTTCAGAGGGGTTCTCGTTGGTAGATACAATTATACCGAACTGGACACCGTTTACGCCTGTTTGCTCAAGATCCGCATACCCATAAAGGACTGCGGAATTCCTGGTAATATTGGTTGCTTCCGCCGTTACAATAACTTCTGCAGGACGGGATAGAGTGGTAAACTTTGCCACCTGACCACGGGCCGTTTTTCCATCAACGGCAACTTCGGCCACATAATAATAAAGCGTAGCTGGATTCAAGTCTGAAACCACGGCAGTAAAAGGCCCGCCCTCTTCACCGGTTATAACTCCGGCAGACACCTTATTGCCATCTGCTATTACAGATGCGGCGTCCGGGCCGTTGGCAGACACATAAAACGCTGCCGAAGCCGGTTCCGACGGCGTTCCCGTTATTACAGCCACACCATTCAATGTGGCCGAATTGATTGTCACTTCATCCACATCTCCGGTTACGCACACGGCAGTGGCGCTTGTTTTCTTGGGAGAATCGGGACTGGCGTTGTTTTCTTGACACGACAACAGTGCCAGCGGCATGGCAAATGCCGCCAGAAGAAACAGTTTCTTCATGGTTAAAAAGTTTATGTTATTGATTATTAGGCGCTTATACCCCCCCCGGAAGAGAAGGAGAAAGATGAAAGATGTGATAAATGATTATTCATATAATACATCCGCTACAAAATTACTAATTTTTTTTCTTTTGTGGCACCACCAGGTACATAATGAACTCATTTAGTGGCGCTTTTGCTGCTGTTGCGTACCATTTGGTACACGGCGGGTGCATTTAACCGATTAAATGCGGCCGAAGAGTACTGGAGGGGGCTATCTGAGTTCCTTAGACGCCAGCAACTGACGGACGGTCTTTTCTCTTATATAAACAGCGGTAGAGATTTGATATGAGTTCAGGCCGAAGTCCCGGTTGAGGATTATGGCCAATCGGCCTTTTTCCTCATCCGTCAGTTGGCGCAGATCCTTGCCGGAAAACCGCTTCTGCAGAGTCAGGGAAACTATTTCCGATATCTCACTCTTGTTGAATTCCTGCAGTTCTCCAAGCCTGCGGGCGATTTGAAAGAACAGCTCGTAGTCCTTCACAAGCGCCGTCTGCAGGTCCTTGGGCTCAGGGAACAGGCGCAAAACCATGGATGTGTCAACAAATGACTCCGGGGATAAACCCAAAACAGGGTGCAAGAGCCAGTGGTCCGGAAGAGTGTCATGGCCCATAAGCAGCTGACCAAGCCGCCTTTTTGATACGTCCTGCACCGGAGTGCAATTCAAAAGTGACGCCACGTTGGAATGGTATAACCATGCCGAGCTCCACAGGTAACCGCCCACCACACCCAGACCTTTCTCAAGACAGTTACGGAGAACATAGATTATCTCTGTCCGCATCTTCTCTTCAGAGTCAATCCTTTCCAGATTGAACCAGTAATCCGGAGGCAAGGGACTGTATCCGTCTTTTACCAGCCTTGCCGACAGTTTCCGAACCAGCAAGTCAAAAGCCTTAAGGCAAGCTTCTCCGTCCCCTTGAAGTATTATATGAATATGGTTGGGCATTAGCGTGAAGGCATAGATGGTTATGCCGAACTTTATGCAGATCAAACCCATCATCAACATCCCAAAGGCGAACTGCGCCGCATTATTGAAAATCAGCGTTCCCTTCAATCCATCCGTACACAGATGGTAGTATCCTTTTTTTGCCTGGCGGTACTGTTCCCGCATTTTCTGTCTATGTCTCATGCGGCAAAGAAAAGAATAATTATCCGTTTCATCCGTGTGAAACGTTTCTTTTTTCAAAACGGCATTACAGCATATTCTGTCGTGGCGCAGTGTAGTATTACAGGGACTAAAATCCAGTATTTTGGGACGAATGACATGTTATTTTGCGTTTGTGGGACGAATTTTTTGTGCCGATATTCCTCCCGGTACACAGCAGTGGCAAATACCGCCAATAATGACGCTGCCGTGTACCGCGTGGTACACAGCAGAATCAAAATAGAATGCATTTGTGGATAGAATGCATTTGTGGCCGTTGCGTACCGGCAGGAGCAAAAACGCTACAGGGCGGAAGGGATATAGGTCACGTCCAGGCCGTCCTTGCCTACATTCACAAAGTTGTACCCTGGCGTTCCATGGCCAAGGGCATTGCCAACCGGCCCGGCGGTGAAAAAGAGAATGCCGTCATGCTCTCCGAAGTACTCCTGATGGCAGTGTCCGGCAAATACGGCATCTACGCCATATTGTTTGAAAAGGCCGATATACTCCCTCCGTTTTTCCACGGAGAAATTGAAATAGTCCTCCGGCTCATCCATGCTCTCCCTTATAACGGGGCAATGGAGGAACACAAGGGTGTATTTGCAGCCCCTGGCGCTTTCCAACTCCTTTTGGAGCCAGGCCAGCTGCTCTTTCTCAGCGTCCTCGACCACGTCCTTTATACAGTTGGAATCCATCCCTATGAAAGCGCATCCCTTGTGCTTGAAAGAGAAGCGGTCATAACCCCTCCGGGCAATATACTCCTGCTGCTTTTCCCTTGTAAATCCCAGATAATCATGGTTTCCGGGAATGTGGTAATACGGCGCTTCCAACTCCATGAGCCTTGTCCTGTATATGGAATCCTGCCGTGGATTTGACGGATTGTCCACAAGATCACCTGTTATCACCACCAGGTCCGGCCCGGCCGCATTGGCAGCCATAACGGCCGCCTTCATAAGTGAATCCGAATGAATATATCCCGCCGACTTGTCTATAAACCCTATCTGGGTATCGCTCATCTGGATAAATGTAAACGGCTCAAACGACGTGCAGGATAGTGCCAGAACCCCCGCAAGGCAAATAATCAACTGTCTCATACTCAAAAGTGTTTTCCAAAGATACGGTATTTCTTTCATTTAGCACTCTTGAGATCTCTCGACTTCCGGCTGCGCCTCCGCTCAAAATGACAGAAGGGGCGTGTTGTGGGAAAAGGGATTTCCCCTAGGCGGCATCATAACAGTTTCAGGTTTTTTCATATCTTTGTAGGTGAGAAACAACTACTACCATGTGCTTTTTCAAAAAGAAACAGTCTCCGTTGGAGCTGAAGACCCGCCGATGTCTTAAGGAACTTACGGCAAGGACTGACTTCGCCACAATTAAATACACTGTCAACAAAATCGTGAAGCCCCTGGAAAAGAAAAAGTGGTATCACCTGGGCCAGCGCAAGGTTCTTTATACATGTAAGGCATATATCAAAGCCGGAATTAACCTTGACCGGTTCAGCTTTAAGGACGTTGAGATTAACGAGTCACACAGGGAAATCTCCATCCGGCTTCCCAAAGCCGTTATTATCTCTTACGACATGCCTTCCGATGACAGAAAGAAAGTCTATGAGAAAGTATCCGGTGTCCGGAAACCCTTTGACAGCGGGGAGATGCACCACTGTTTCATGCTTAGCGAAAAGGCCATCCTTGAAGACATTGAGAAGATGGGAATCACCGAAGAAGCCCAGCAAAACGCATCGTCTATCTTCAAGGCCGCTCTCTACCAGCTTGGCTATGAGACTGTCAATATCAGTTTTAATTCAGCAAAATGATTATGAGTGCCTTATTGAACATCATCCTGACTGTCCTTCTTGCCGGCGCACTCGTTTTCGTTGCGCTAAGGCTCAAAGCAAAGTTCTCTTCATCCAGGAAAAAAGAACTCTCCATTGACAAAACACCAACGTCCATCCTTGCGATCGAGAGGATTGCCGAACTCACTACCGCTTCCTTCTTTGACGAGAAGGTTATCTTGACCAATAAACAAAATGCTGTTCCAGAGAACTTGGACAGAGTGTTTTTTGTAGACGCCAAAGCCCTTGCGGAGCCCCTCACAGATGACAGCATTTGCCTTATTGCCAAGTGCGTTGTCAAGGCCGGGTATGACTTCAGCGACTTCAAAAAAGAGGATCTCCGCGATGAAAACGGCATTCTGCACATGAGACTCCCCAAAGCGAAAATAATAGACAAAATCAGTAATCCTACTGACTGGGATTATTTTTCCGGCTCAGAAACAATGACCCCGGAACAGGCGCACGCAGTGGAAGAAAAGGCAAAGGCGATGTTCGTCAAAGAAGCAATTGACAATGGCATCCTCACTTCCGCAGAGGAGTATGGCCGGAAACGCATTAAGATGATATTCCTGAGCCTGGGCTACAAGGATGTTGTCTTTGAGGACTGATTACCGTAACCGGGCTAATACAGTATAGAGAGGTGAAAGGGCACATCCCTATAAATGGTTATTGTGTTTTTTGGCAAAAACACGTACTTTTGCAGGAAGTGAAAAAGGCAGGTATCATATTAATCTTGCTGCTGTGGGCGGTGAGCGCTGCGGCACAGGGGCTGGACATAAGCGGCAAGGTGCTGGAGGCCGGAACAGAGCAACCAGTGCCCGGAGCCATAGTGAGGCTGGATGAAAACTACCTGTGGTCCGTGACGGATGAATCCGGAGCGTTCCTCCTTGGCGGCGCCCAGAAGGGAAGCTACACTCTGGAGGTGTCCTGCCTTGGGTATGTCACGGAAACAAGGGACATTACCATCAAGGCCGATTTACATAATATAATAATAAGGTTGCAGGAGAACACCCTTGCCCTCAGTGAGGTTGTGGTTACAGCGGAAACGTCCAAGGACAATATCAACACCACCCAGAAGATTGGCAGGACAGCCCTGGACCACCTCCAGATGAGCGGAGTGGACGGCATTGGCGCCCTTCTTCCCGGCGGTAAAACCCTTAATCCGGACCTTACCCAGGAGAACGCCCTCTCACTCAGGGCCGCGGGAAGTGACGCCGGAAACGCCGCATTCTCAACGGCCATTGAGGTTAACGGCGTTCGCATGGGAGACAACGCTAACTTTGCCGCAATGGCGGGAATCGGCACCAGAAGCATCTCTGTAGAGAATATTGAGAGCGTGGAGGTTATTACCGGCGTTCCAAGTGCCGAATACGGAGACCTTGGAAGCGGCATGGTGAGAGTCACCACCAAGAAGGGCCGCACGCCCTGGAACATTGTGTTTGCGGTGAATCCGCGCACCTATGAAGTATCGGCCTCAAAGGGCTTTGAACTTGGGAAGGGCGTTATGAACGTGGGTGTGGAATGGGCCAATGCAACCTCCAAGCTCACCTCCCCGTATACCTCCTACACCCGCCGCGGGTTCACGGTGGATTACACCCAAACCTTCGCAAAGGTACTGCGCCTGGAGGCCGGCCTCAACGGAAACATAGGCGGAATGAACTCAAAGAGTGACCCTGACGCTTTCTCTGAGGCTTATTCAAAGATTAACGACAACCTCCTCACGCCCCATTTCAAGCTCACGTGGCTCCTCAACCGAAGCTGGGTGACAAACCTTACGCTTGAAGGTTCCATCTACTTCCACGACACCCGCTCGCTGGACCACGCATACAACTCCAACGCCACGGTTCTTCCCGCCGTTCACGCAACCCAAAAGGGTTATTGGATGGCCGATGCACTCCCCACAACATACTACTCAGACCAGATCACAGACTCCAAGGAACTGGATTATTCGGCCTCCCTCAAATACCACTGGCTGCACCACTGGGGCACTGTCAAAAACGTACTCAAGGCAGGTGTGCAGTGGAAGGCAGACGGCAACGTGGGCCGCGGTGAATGGTATGAGGATCCACGCCTTGCGGCAAACGGATACCGCTCAAGGCCCTACTCGGATTACCCCTATATGCACACGCTCTCCGGGTTTGCAGAGGACAATGTGACCATCCCTATCGGCCGTACAAAACTTAACCTAATGGCCGGTCTCAGGTATGAGAACGTGTTTGTGGCGGGCTCCATGTACAATGGCCTGAGCATCCTCTCCCCCCGCCTTAACGCCAAGTGGGAGCTCTCAAAGAGCGTTTCAATACGCGGCGGCTGGGGCGTTGCCGGTAAGCTTCCCTCCTTCTACATCCTCTACCCCAAACCGGAATACAGGGATATACGTACAATAGACTATTCCCACGGGACATCGGCCTCCTATATATATTATACGCAGCCGTACAGGATGGAATACAATCCAAACCTCAGGTGGCAGCGCAACCAGAACTCGGAGGTGGGCCTGGACGTGGACTGGAAGGGCTTCAAAATTGGCCTTGTTGGCTTCTATAACCTCACCAGGGACCCTTATGAGATGGGAACGGTATACACTCCCTTCTCCTATAATATTTATCAGGTCCCGGAAGGATACACAATGCCGGAAAACCCTCGGGTCCAGATAGACCACCAGAGCGGCATGGTGTATTTCATGGACCCGGAAGGGTATTACGTGCCCTCGGAGCTCAAGCTCACGGACCGCACCTTTGCGGCATCCAGGCGTCAGGAGAACGGGGCCGATATCCACCGCTACGGCGTGGAACTCACCGTTGACTTCCCTGAGATAAAGCCCATCTCCACCAGTCTCCGCCTTGATGCGGCATGGAACCATACGCAGTATACATCGGCCGTATCATCAAACCTTTACAGGGACGGATGGTCTCACAGCAGCCTGCCTGGGCGTTCCTTTGAATATGTGGCAATTTATAACGGCGGGGCAACCGTGTACAACGGCAGGCGCACGGATAACCTTGACGCCAACCTTACCGCCATCACCCATATCCCAAGGGCCAGGCTTGTGATAACAGTACGCCTGGAGGCGGCCCTCCTGAGGGAGTCCCAGTATACATCGGACAAAGCCTTCACCGTGGGCGCGTCCGGCTTTACCCCCACGGGTGGCAACATCTACGACGGCAATTCATACACGGCCGTCTATCCGGACGCCTATATGGACCTTGACGGAAACATCCATCCCTGGACAGCGGAAAGTGCTCAGGATCCCGCCCTCCAGAGGCTCATTATCCGCTCCGGCAACATGTACACCTTTGCGGCAGACGGATATTCCCCGTATTTCAGCGCAAACCTTAGCGTAACCAAGGAAATAGGCTCTCACGTATCCCTTTCCCTGTTTGCCAACAACTTCACAAATGCCCGACCGGCCGTACAAAGCCGCGCTACAGGCGTGAGCGCCATCTTCACCCCTTCATTCTATTACGGACTCAGATGCAGAATAAAGTTATAATACTCTTAAGCGCCTTCTTCATTGCGATAAGCTGCATGAACCTTGGGGAAGCATACCCTGAGGGGGACCTCAACAAGCTTACCGTAGAGGCCGTATACCCTGAAGAGGTAGCAGTACGCGCCGGCGCCAGGGTCCGTATCCGGGAGATTTCCGGAGGAACAGATTTCCAGGTAAATCTTGGGGATGCCGGCACCGTTTCAGTGTCTGTCCCCAACGGTATATACCAGATAGACATCCACGACCGTGAGGAAAGCCTGGTCCTCAACGCCACCGGAAAAGTAACGGTTTGCTCTCAGGACGTAACCCTGAAAATGCCCCTGGACCTTTCCAAGACGGGCACCATAGTAGTTAAGGAAATCTACTGCGGAGGCTGCTCAAAGGCCCCCCAGGAAGGCGGATATCAGGCCGATAAATACATTATCCTCCACAACAACATTGAGGACGTATGCTACCTTGACGGCCTGTGCATGGGCGGTCTCTCCCCCTACAACAGCAACGCCGCAAATCCCTGGGCCACGGACGGAGTGCTGCCGGATTTCCTCCCTATAATCCAGGCGGTCCTCATGATTCCAGGAAGCGGAACTTCATTCCCGCTGCAGCCCGGAGAAGATGCCATCATAGCCCTCAACGGCGCAATAGACCATACGCAGGAGTATCCCCTTTCAGTCAATCTGAACCGGGAAGATGTCTTTGCGCTCTATGACCCCGTCCTCTTCCCAAACCCCAGCTACCATCCCGCTCCGGGGCCGCTGGTCCAGAAAAACCGTTACCTGGACATTGTGATTAAAACCGGCCAGGCAAACGCCTATACCCTTTCCATGAACTCCCCCGCATTTGTCCTTTTCCGCGCGCCCAAGGACGTAGACATCCATGATTACGTAATGAAAGCGGAAAACCAGCCCCAGGTGCCCGGCGGCAGTGAAAAGGTGGTAGCCATTCCCATAGACTGGGTTATAGACGGCGTGGAGGTATTCAACGGCTCTTCTTCAAGCAACAATAAACGCCTTCCGGCTTCTGTGGATGCCGGGTTTGTGACGTTCACGGAAACCTATCACGGCCGCACGCTTATGCGCTCTACGGACAATGACGCCACCGCGGAAATGGGCTTCCAGGTACTCTTAGACTCTAACAATTCATCCGACGACTTCTATGAAAGCAGCGTTCAGTCACTTCACCAGTAGCGCAATGGTGATTCTGGGCGCATTGCTTTGCGCCCTCCCCCTTTCCGCCCAGAGCCTCTGGGAGGAAGGCAGGAACATAGCCGGAGAGGCAGCGGGGGCGGATATCGGCCATAATGCCGATGCCCATATTGGCGGCAAATTCACCTCCGGAGACTTCCGTTCCCCTTCAATGGGTAAGACTCTCTGGACCGGGGAAGTCAAAACGGAGGCTGTTTCCTCCTATCAGGACCTTTATCTCAAGGGAGACTTTGGCTTTGAGCTGGTCCACGGCACGGAAATGATGGGCTCAATGTTCACGGAGCCCGGCCTCTACCCCGTAGATGTCCTGGAATTCACGCCCGGCACCAAGGTAAAGCAAACCTACAGCATTGGCGGCGGCTTTGCCTGGAAAAACGGCAGCCGCTGGACTCCCGGCGTATCGGCCCGCTTCTGCGGCATAAATTACGCCAAGAGAAAGGACCTCCGCCACACCACCTACAGGCAGGAATTTGAGATTGTCCCTTCTGTCCATTACAAAGGAGAGGGCTTCCAGATAGGGTTATCGGCCATACTGGACCGCAATTCTGAATTCATTACCGCAGAGCAGGTGGGACAGGCCAAGGCAGAATCCTATATGGCGTTCCTTGACAAGGGAATGCGCTACGGCACCCTTCAGGCCTGGGACGGCAGCGGCATCCACCTCAAGGAAGCCGGCGTGGACCGTTTCCCCGTAAAGCAGCTTAGCTTTGGCGCCGCCCTGCAGGGCAGCATCGGGGACCTCCTTTATGCCGATATTGAATACCTCCGCTCAAACGGAGAGGTTGGAGAAAAGGGATACACCTGGTTCCGCTTCCCTTCCTCCGAAATCAGCGCCAAGGTTATTTTGACGCTGAGAAGCAAGGAGGCCACCCATTTAATCAGGGCAGACTATGATTGGTTCTACCTTGATAATTATGAGACCGTGCTGGAGAAACAAACCTCCGAAGGCGGCGTCACAACGCCCCGGGAGTTTGGCAGTAACCGCATCTTCCGCAACCGCTACTTCAGCGTGTCTCCCTCATACCGCATTATCCATTCCCGCGGATGGGCTGCAGGCACGGCCGTGCGCCTGGAGAATGACCGCAAGCTGGGCACGTTTATGTACCCTTTCTATGACGACGACCGCTCCCTCCACATGAGCTGGATGCTTAACGGAATGGTCCCCGTCTGGAGGTTTATCCTCAGCGGAAACTTTATGCTGAAGTGTAAGATTGGAGAGCACACCCACGTGGTAGACACCGCAGATCCTTCCCTTGGCACCACCTCTACGCCCACACGCCTTCAGGACTGGTGGAACAGGGAGCAGGAGGCCGATGACGCCACCCAGTTTATGCTGGGAGGCTCTGTGCGGTATAATATCGGCCTTGGAATGTACGTAGAGGCCGGTTGCACCTGGAGGCACGCCTTCAATATAACGCTCCTTCCCGGCTGTGACAGGCAAACCACCTACCTCAAATTTGGATATAATTTTTAATCCCTTTTTTATATGAAAAAATCTGTAGCTCTAATCCTTGCCGCCCTGGCTTTTGCAGCCTGCGACAAAACAGCAGTCCCCACCTGGACCAACCCGGATCAGCCCGTGGTAACCCCTGATGGCCAGGCTCCCCTTCTCAAGGTGACCCCCGTCATCACCAAGGTCACTGAAACCAAGTTTGAAGCCGGAGACGCCATTGGCGTAACCGTCACCCGTGAGGCTGGCGTCTATGCCACCAATGAGAAACTGGTTTTTGGCGGAGCAGAATTCTCCGGAGAGCTCAAGTGGTATGCAGAAGGCACCGATGCAGCTACTGTATCGGCCTACTATCCTTATGCCGCCACTGTTCCTACAAGCTTCACCGTTGCTGCAGACCAAAGCGCCGGATCTTCCGCTTCTGACTTTGTTGCCGGTAGCATCAGCGGCGTAAAGCCTTCAACTGAAGCTATCCTGGTGCCTTTCCAGCACAAACTCAGCCTCATTGTTTTCAACGTTGCCAATAACGCCGGCGGAGACCTTGAGAGCATCACCCTTGACGGTGCAATACTTAAGGCAAACCTTGCCGCAGATTTCACCGCAACGGTAGATGAAAACGCCGCTGCAGCAAGCGTGGTGGCATATAAGAAGAGCGCTACCGCTTACGCCCTTATCCTCCCTCCCCAAACCGTAGCTCTTACTGCAAAAGTAGAGACCGCCGGTGGAAACATCCTCTCCCAGCAGCTCCAGGAAGCAACCCTTGAGGCCGGAAAGAAGTACACCATCAATATGATTGTGAACCCCGATGACCTTAAGGTTGTTATGGACGGAGATATTGTGGACTGGACAGACGGCGGTTCACTCGATGAGCAGGAGCCCGCTGGTCCCGTTGAGTTTGAGGAACACCTCTCTGACGGCTATTTCATCTATCACGACGTCCAGTACAGCGTAGTCCAGCTTAAGGATGGCAAGTGGTGGATGGCACAGAATCTGGCATACGTACCGGAAGGCTACACTCCCTGTGTTGATCTCAATAATGTTTCTGCTGGCATCTACGCTCCTATTGACTTCAATGGCGGCACATTACAGTTCTCCACAGACGCCAGCCTTGTAGCATCAAATGGCTACCTGTACCAGTCCGAAATGGCTCTTGGCGTAGCTGTTGGCAGCATCACCACTGTTGAAGACGCACAGGCCCTTGAAGGTGTACAGGGTATCTGCCCTACCGGCTGGCATATCCCCACCAAGGCCGATATTACAGCTCTCGTAGGTAAGGGTGTCGGAATCACCACTAATACGGAAGCCCCTTATTATGACGCCAATACGGCTAATGGCTCCATCGCCAAACTCAACGAAGACGGATTCAACATTGCCGCTTACGGTGCCGTAACCATATCGGACTTCACCAAGACGGTCGGTACATTTATGGGTAAACTTGGCACATACACATATCTTGCTTCAGGTTATATCGTTGGTTCCACATATGCCTCTGTAACATACAACACCAGCGGCGACGCCACCTCCGGCGTAAAGAACCTGATGTTCACCGCAATGATGCCAATGACAAACAAGGAATCTGAAGCAGCATTCACTTGCAACGGCAGTTCACTTGGTATCCGCACAGCTGCAACGGTCCGTTGCGTCCGTAACAACTAATTTTATCGGCCATGCGTAAATGGCTGATTACCATTGCCCTCGGCCTGTGCATCCTTCCGGGTGCGCGGGCCGATGAGGGTATGTGGCTGGTCCAGTGCCTTGACAAGGCCCTGGAGAAGAATATGAAGGCGCGTGGCTGTAAGTTATCGGCCAGGGAAATCTATAATGAGGAGAAGGGCGGCCTTTCCGACGCCATTGTCTCCCTTGGTTTTTACTGCTCCGGCAGCATGATTTCCGGGGACGGCCTTCTTATCACAAACCACCACTGCGCATATTCAGATGTTGCAAAGCTCTCCACCCCGGAGAACAACCTCCTGGAAAACGGATTCTTTGCCCTTTCAAGGGCCGATGAAATCCCAATCCCCGGGCTGGAGTTCTTCTTCCTGAGGCGGGTGCTTGACGTGACGGATGAGGTAGAGGCGCTGCGCCGTGAGCTGGAAGCCGCCGGAAAGCCCGCCGGGAGCCGCCGGCTAAGCGCCGTCCTGGAGAAGAAATATCAGGACGAAACCGGCCTGGAGGCAGGCCTTCAGGCAATGTGGGCCGGTGAGAAGTACTATATGTGCCTCTACTCCAAGTACACGGACATCCGTCTTGTGGGCGCTCCGCCGGTTCAGGTTGCGGCCTTTGGAGGAGATGAGGACAACTGGGAATGGCCTCAGCACAAAGCGGATTTTGCGCTGTACCGCATCTATGACACCAACGGCGAGCCCCTGCATCCCCGCAGGCACCTCAAGATTAGCACCAGGGGCTATAAGGATGGTTCCTTTGCAATGGTAATGGGGTATCCTGGGCGCACCCAGAGATATATATCGGCCACGGAGCTGGACCAGCTCATTAACGTGGAAAGGCCGGAAGTTAACCGCATCAGGACCGCCCAGATGGATATTATCCGGAAATGGATGGACCGAGACCCCGCCGTGAGGTTCAAGTACTCGGATAACTTCTTCTCACTTTCCAATGTGGCCGAACTCCAGGAAGGTGAACTTGACTGCGTCCGGCGGTTCGGCGTAATTGAAAAGCGTCGCGCCTTTGAGGCCGGAATGCCAGACCAGGAGCTTCTGAGGAGGCTTCAGGAGGAGATTTCCGGGACATCGGCCATAGAAAAACAGAAAGTTTTTTTCAGGGAGGCCGTTTTCCGCGGGCTCATCATTTCACGTACCCTTATGAGGGTTGGCGGTGCCTCCAAGGACCTTTCCCTACAGAAACGTTTCCTTGCCGCCGGGCTTTCAGAGACTGACCCCCGCGTGGAAAAAGAGCTTCTTGAGATATCTGTAAGGGAACTTTTCCAGGGGATTGACGCGTCACTTCTGCCGGATTTCCACAAGGGTCTTCTGGAGCGCTTCGGGGATGATTTCGGTGCCATGGCCGCCTGGATCTGGGACAACTCCTTCCTGAAGGATTTTGGCGCCGTGCCGGATTCCTGCATTGTGGATGCTTTTGAAGGTGTTCCTGCGGATGACCCTCTGTTCCACTACGTGAGGGATATCAACATGAACCTTTTCAACGCTCAGGAAAAACACGTTGGAGACCCTCAGCAGCTGCACAGGGAGTATGTCCACGCACGGTACCGCTACCTTGCAGGCCTTGGCGTTCCGCAGTACCCCGATGCCAATTCCACAATGAGGCTCACCTACGGCCGGGTCTCTGCCCTGCGCCCGCGGGACGGTGTTTACACCCACTGGCAAAGCACCGCCGCCGGGCTTCGTGAGAAGTATTCTTCGGCCTATGATTTCCATTATCCGGACGCCTTCCGTGATGCCCTTCCGCCCGTGGATTTCCCCGTGAACTTTCTCACGGACCTTGATATCACCGGCGGGAATTCCGGTTCACCGGTTCTAAATGCGCGCGGAGAGCTTATCGGCCTGGCGTTTGACGGCAACAAGGAGTCCCTTGCCTCCAACTATGAGTCCGTCCCCGGCTACAACATGTGCGTTTGCGTAGACATCCGCTACGTCCTCTGGATCCTCCGCCACTACGCCCACCAGGACTACGTCCTTCAGGAGCTCGGCCTCTCATAGCCTTCCCCTTTATACTTCTCCCCCTTTGGTGGAGCTTAAGTTATTGACACACTGCTACTTACAAGATCTTCTGGTAGAAAAAGTTCTACCAGAAGATTTTGTAATGCACTGACACTGAGGCGTTTAGCTTCCACCCAAAGGGGAGAATTCTTACTGCCAAGAGGCTTAAAACAGCTTCTTATAAGCCACCCTTATGGAATCCAGCGCCGGAAGATTCTCCGGCCGTATGGGTTCTGCGGGCGGAGACTCCAGCTTGAGCGGATTCACAGGTGAGCCGTTCTTCCATACACGGAAATCAAGGTGCGGCCCGGTTGCGGTTCCGGTCATGCCCACATAGCCTATAACCTGCCCCTGGGACACTCTCTGGCCAGGCTTCACGGCAAAACGTGACAGATGCAGGTAGGCCGTTGTATACACTGAATTGTGCCTTATTTTCACCATGTTACCTGCGCCGCCTTTACCCCAGCCCGCGCTTAGCACAGTGCCGTCTCCAATACTCATCACCGGGGTCCCAGTGGGCGCAGCATAGTCCACACCCGTGTGGGCGCGTACCGTACCATGGACAGGATGTAGCCTGTGCATGGAGTAGCCTGATGAGATTCGCGTGAACTTCAGCGGGGCCTTAAGGAACTGCTTCCGCATGCTCTCGCCTTTTTCATTCCAATACGTGTTGCCGCCGTCTCCCTGGTCATAGTAAATGGCCGGGAGGCAGGTGCTGTCCCGGAGGAATTCGGCATAACTGATGCGGTCTATGCCCACAGATTCGCCCTCGCAGATGTTCTCAGTATAAATGAGCCGGAAGCGGTCTTCCTTCTGCAGGCCGAAGAAATCCACCGTCCAGGCGTAGACATCGGAGAGGGCCGATATCAGCTCCGGCGATGCCCCAGCGGCAACCATGTCGTTCCAGAGGGAGGAGGTGATGGTGATATCGGCCTTTTTCTCTATGGCCTCAACCTCTTTCTGATAGCGCCAGACGGCAAGGGAATCCCGGCACTGGAAAATGGTTTGAAGGGTGCGGCTGTTGTCGTAGACTATGTAGCTGAGGGCCGTAGAATCGGCATAATACGCCTTCCAGGGGTTCCCGGCGCGGAGTTTCCGTACGTTGAATACGGTGTCGCAGGCTGCGGTTAGGCTGTGAGCTTTATCGGCCGATAATCCCAGCCCCGTTACCCAACCTATGAAGTTGTCTCCGGGCTTGATGCTGCCGGTGACCACGCGGAAAGAATCCGTGCAAAAGCCAAGGGGGTACACGGTGTCTTTCTTTACGACTTCTTCGGCCGATGTTACCTCGCGGGCCGCCCGCCTTTGGCCGCATGACAGCACCACCATGGCGCAAATAAGTATATTAAGGTATTTTCTCATTCCGGGGTACAAAAATACTACATTTTTCCCAAATGGAGGCGGCTGGCCGTAACAGTTCTCCCCCTTTGGTGGAAGCTAAGCACCTCATTCTCAGCGCGTTACAAGATCTTCTAGTAGAAAAAGTTCTGGTAGAAGATTCTGTAAGTGGCAGTGTATCAAGAACTTAAGCTCCACCACAACATTAAGCATTTTTTTGCTATATTTGTGTCTGGAAACTATTTAACACATTCATATTATGGGTACTATCATTTACATTGTAGGTCTTGTACTGGCAATTGCCGCTGTTCTTGACATTATCAAGAAGCCCATCTCCCTGGTTGGAAAAATCATCTGCTGCGCAGTTGTGCTCCTCACCAGCTGGGTTGGCCTCCTTGTTTACTATCTGTACGCCAAGAACCATATCACTGAGTGGTTTAAATAACAGGACCTTTAATGGAACTGTTTTACGCGCATTCCGTAGAGGGAAATATCTGCCTTTTGGATGCCGATGAAAGCGCCCACTGCGTAAAAGTCCTCAGGCACAGGGCGGGAGACCCCGTAGACATTATCGACGGCCTTGGTACACTGTACCATTGCCGTCTTGTTTTGGATAGTTCCAAAGGAGCGGAGGCCGAAATCCTTGAGGCCGAAGATAACTGGGGCTCCCATCCTTACCGCCTTACAATTGGCTGTTGCCCTACCAAGAACAACGACCGCTTTGAGTGGTTTGTGGAAAAGGCTACGGAACTTGGTGTGGACAGGATTGTGCCCCTCATTGGAGACCACTCTGAGCGCAAGGTTTACAAGACAGACCGCGCCGCCAGGATAGCGCTTTCGGCCACTAAACAGTCCCTCAAGGCCCGGATTCCGGAGATAGCGGAGCCGGTGACGGTGAAGGACTTCTTGGCCCAGACCCCCGATCAGGTCGGGGGTGACGCCCCCGTCATGCCCGGCCCCGACCGGGCATCTCTCCGATTAATCGCCTACTGCTTCGAGGATGAAACGCACCCCCGCAGAAGCATTGTGGAGGCCCTGACGGAGTTCGGGGGCAGGGATGTAACAGTTCTAATCGGCCCGGAAGGAGACTTCTCAAAGGAGGAGGCGGATAAAGCCCTTGCCGCCGGCTATATCCCCGTGCATCTTGGTCTTTCCCGCCTCCGGACGGAAACCGCCGCCGTCACCGCCGTGGAGGCCGTTTATCTGAATTTTATTTGCTAACTTTGCACGTTAATTATTTGAGATACGCTCGGACCCTCCGGGTCCTCGGTATGACAAGCGATAGAATTGGGGCCTCAGCATGAAAGGTATGGATTAAGTGTCATACCGAGCGAAGCGAGAGTATCTTAAACAGAATGATAAGTGTATATGTCAAGCCACATCAGAGACATAAACCTGTGGGAAAGCGGAGAACTCAAGCTTAGCTGGGTGCGCTCCCACATGCCCCTACTGGAGGGAATAGAGAAGGATTTCAGAAAGAACCTGCCTTTCAAGGGCCTTAAGGTTGCCCTCAGCGTGCACCTGGAGGCAAAAACCGCCCACCTCTGCGAGGTTTTGGCGGCCGGTGGGGCCAATATGTACATCACCGGCTCCAACCCCCTCAGCACCCAGGATGACGTAGCAGCAGCCCTTGTCCACGAGGGCCTCAGCGTCTTCGCCATCCACGGATGCAATGAGACGGAGTACTTTGAAGATATCCGCAGGGTCCTGGAAGTTGGGCCGAATATAATAATAGATGACGGCGGAGACCTTGTAACAACGCTTCACAAGGAGTTCCCGGAGCTAATTGACAATGTTATTGGCGGCTGCGAGGAAACCACCACCGGCATCCTGCGCCTGAAGGCCATGGACGCTGCGGGGCAGCTGAAATTCCCCATGATGCTGGTCAACGACGCAGACTGTAAGCACCTCTTTGACAACCGCTACGGCACCGGCCAGAGCGTGTGGGACGGCATCAACCGCACCACCAACCTCATTGTGGCTGGTAAAAACGTGGTTGTGGCCGGCTACGGCTGGTGCGGCAAGGGCGTTGCCATGCGCGCAAAAGGCATGGGCGCCAGCGTGATAGTCACGGAAATAGATCCCATCAAGGCCATGGAGGCCGTTATGGACGGCTTCAAGGTTATGCCCATGGCCGAAGCTGCCGCCCTTGGGGACATCTTTGTTACCGTTACGGGCTGCGAAGACGTTATCGGCCCTGAACATTTCCTGAAAATGAAGGACGGCGCCATCTGCTGCAACGCCGGGCACTTTGACGTGGAGGTTGCAGTGGCAAAGCTCCGCGCCATGTCCGTGAGCCACGCCCCCGCAAGGGCCAACATTGAGGCCTACACCCTTGAAAACGGCAAGCGCATATACATCATTGCCGAGGGCCGCCTTGTGAACCTTGCCGCCGGAGACGGTCACCCCGCAGAGATTATGGACATGTCCTTTGCTATCCAGGCCCTTAGCGCCAAATACCTTGTAGATAATAAGGGCCAACTCACCCGGAAACTCAATAACGTCCCCCGTGAGGTAGACCTTGCCGTGGCAGGCCGCAAGCTCCAGGACTGGGGTATTGAAATTGACACTCTCACAGAGAAACAACGTAAATATATAAACGGATAGATTCTTCGCTTCGCTCAGAATGACAGTTTTTGTCATCCTACAACAGTTTTTGTCATCCTGAGGAGCGTAACAGTTTTTGTCATCCTGAGGAGCGAAGCGACGAAGGATCTAAAACAATATTATGGCACTGATTCCAATACATTGGTGGAACAAAGAAGTACGTAACTTCAAGATTTCACAGGAAAGCTTCAGGAAACAGCCCTGGGCAAACGGTGTGATCCTGCTGGGATGCGTGGTAATTGCCATGCTCCTTGCAAACCTTCCTTTCACTAAAAACCTTTACCACGGCTTCCTGCACACGGAACTTACCATTCACGTGGCGTCCCCGGACGGCATCCTGGACTGGTATTTCCCGCACGGAATGACAATGGAGAAGTTCATCAACGACATCCTCATGGTGATCTTCTTCTTTACGGTGGGCCTGGAAATCAAGCGTGAAGTGGTTTGCGGGGAACTTTCTTCCTTCAAGAAAGCCATCCTTCCCGTGATTGCAGCTTTTGGCGGCGTGATAGTGCCTGCCGCTATATTTGCCATTGTGAACCATGGCACCGCCGCCGCTTCCGGCTGGGGCATCCCCACGGCAACGGACATAGCCTTTGCGGTGGGCATTCTCTCCATCCTTGGAGATAAGGTTCCCGTATCCCTGAAGGTATTCCTTACAGCCCTTGCCATTGCCGATGACCTCATAGCCATCCTGGTTGTGGCCTTCTTCTACGGCGGCAACATAAACCTGCCGCTGCTGGCAATAGCCCTTGTGGTCATTCTGTTTGTGTTCCTTGAGAAGAAGCTTGGAGAAAAGCGTATTGCATACTACTTTGTGCCCGCCATCATTGTGTGGTTCCTCTTCTACTACAGCGGCATCCACGCCACAATGACCGGTGTTGTGATTGCCCTTCTCATCCCCATGGATGCCCGCTACAACAAGGCAAAATTCCACCGCAGGGCAAAAATCCTCTATGAGGACCTTCTGGAAAGCGAGGAAGTCCATACCTCCGAGTCCTTCCCCAACGGCCCCCAGAGGCATTACCTGAGGCACCTCAGCAGCCTTACCAAGAAAACCATACCCCCGTCATACAGGCTTGAGCACAGGCTCAACCCCATTGTGAACTTCTTCATAATGCCGGTCTTCGCCCTGGCAAACGCCGGCGTGGAAATCACGGACCTCTCCTACTTCAACATTTTCCAGTGGAGCCCCGCCCTTGGCGGAGTGGGCCTTGGAATCTTCCTGGGTCTCCTGCTTGGAAAACCCATCGGCATAACCCTGGCGTCCTGGCTTGCAATCAAGTTCAAGGTTGGCGCAATGCCCTCCAGGGCATCCTGGCCCATGCTTTTTGCGGTGGCCTGCCTTGGCGGTATAGGCTTCACCATGTCCATCTTTGTGGATACCCTGTCTTTTGGCGGGCCGAATATTACGCCGGAGCTCACCCAGCACCTCAGGGACGCAGGTAAGATTGCCGTGCTGCTTGGTTCCCTTGCCGCTGGCGTCCTAGGGTCAATCACTATTTCGGCGGTATCGGCAATAGAAAAAGGTAAAAAGAAAACAAAATAATGGGATTATTAAACGGAAAAGTTGCGCTCGTGACTGGAGCGGCACGCGGCATTGGCAAGGCCATTGCCCTGAAATTTGCCTCTGAAGGGGCCAACATTGCATTTACGGACCTTGTGATCAATGAGGCCGCAGAGGAAACGGTGAAAGAGCTTGAGGCCCTTGGCGTAAAAGTTAAGGCTTACGCCTCAAATGCAGCCGATTTTGAGGCCACGCAGGAGGTTGTGGCAGAGATAGAGAAGGAATTCGGCCGAATTGACATTCTTGTAAACAACGCCGGAATCACCAAGGACGGCCTTGTGATGAGAATGAGCGAAGCCCAGTGGGACGCCGTCATAGATGTGAACATGAAGAGCGCCTTCAATTTCCTTCACGCCGTTGTGCCCATCATGGCACGCCAGAAGGGCGGAAGCATCATCAACATGGCTTCCATCGCAGGGCAAACCGGTAACCCCGGCCAGGTGAATTATTCGGCCTCCAAAGCCGGCCTCATTGCCATGGCAAAGTCCGTTGCAAAGGAAATGGGCCCCCGCGGAGTACGCGCAAACGCCATTGCCCCCGGCTATGTCATCACTGAGATGACGGAAGTCCTCCCCCAGGCCGTCAAGGATGAATTCATCAAGCTCATCCCCCTGAAGCGCGGTGCAACCGTGGAGGAAATTGCAAACACCGCCCTCTATCTGGCTTCAGACCTCTCCTCCTATGTAACCGGCCAGGTCATTGCCGTAAACGGAGGAATGTACTGCTAGATTATCCTGGCCGATAATCATCTGTCATTCAGCCAGTTACGCAAAGTCGGGTGCACCTGCAGGTGCACCCGACTATTCATAAAACGCTGTCAATCAGTTATTTAGGCTACAGGCTGTAAACGAAGCCGACGGTGAGGCTGTTGGTAGACATTGACAGGCCGAAGCGAGACATGCTGGCGTCTGTATTGGGGTTTGCCAGTGACTGGAAGCCCAGGAAGCCAAGGTGACCCACAATTGCAAAGTGGTTGTCAAAGTTGATGGAGAAGCCGGGCTTTGCACCAAGTTCGAACATGGAAAGCTTGCCGGCATCCTGCCATACGCCGTTTGCGTCCTTAGCCTTCATGTTCATTAAACCGTAGAGAACAACTGCCTCTGCGAAGAAGGAGAAGCGACGGCCGTCATAGATATAATAACGGAAATAAGGTGCAAAAGTGAAGCTGGTTGTGAGGTTGTTTGCATTGGCCAGGTCATTCTGCATCTCGTTTACGGCAGTCTGGAGGCCTGCGTCATTGGGGTCCATGTCTCCGAATGCAGCAGCACCGGTACCATAACCAATACGGCCACCAACTCCAATGCGGTCATTAATCTTGTAACCAACTTCCGGGATGAAGCGGACGGATGCTCCGGTGGTATTGGTGAACTGGCCGGGGTTACCTACAACGGGCTGCTTTGAGGTTGTTGTGGTGAGACCAATGGAACCACCGAAATAGAGCTGTGCGCTGGCGGTCTGGGCTGCAAACAACATAGCTGCAGCTGCAACAAGGATTGCAAAAATCTTTTTCATAAAATGGTTAGTTAATTTGGTTTAGTTAATATTTATCGTCAATATTTTCAAGTTTTTTCTCCACGTGCTCAATGAAGCGCTTGCGAAGGCTTTCCGGGAGTTTTTCATTGGCCTTGGTTTCCTTCTCTATCTTCCATATCTTGGCCTCAAGGTCATTGGCTTTGCGTTTGTCCTTATTTGTGACAGCCCTATGGTACTGATACAGAAGATTGTTGACGCCGGTACGTTTAAGGAGCCAGGGGAGGGTGTAGGGAACGTCCTCAGGAAGGGTTTCCTGGGTGATTTCCTCTACGTTGATGCTAAGCCGTGCGCTCTTTGTGGCCTCAAGCATTTCCTTGGCCTGCTTGTAGGTGAAGAGCTTCCTGCCGCCGCCATCTTCCGGAACAGAGAAAACAATGGTCTTTTCCATTGACGGCGCGCTGTTGAAAACGGGAACCCAATTTTCAAGGTCCTCTGCGCTGAGGGAGAAGCCGTCACGGACACGGATGCCTTTTTCATCAAGGGGGACAAGTTCCATTTCAAGGGCCGAAATTATAGACTCCGTTTCCTTACGTACAGGCACAACCGCCTGAACGGTCCACATCTTGGGGTTATCCTGATCCGGGGACATGTAGAGACGGATATCGGCCCCAAGACTGAATGTCTCAAAACCGTTGCCGGCAAACTCCATTGTGGCTTTGGGGATAAAAACCTCAACCGGATTCTTGGCGCAGGACGCCAGTGCCAGGGTTGCCAAAGAGGCAATAAGCAGTTTTTTCATAGGAGTAATTAATAGCGATCTTCAATCTCGTCTTCCTTGTCCTCTATGTAATCCACAAATCGGTCACGCAGCCAGGCCGGAACATTGTAGTCGCTCTTGACGCGTTTCTCAATGGACCAGAGCTGGTCTTCAATTTGTTTTGCGCGTTTTGACTGGTCATTGCGGAGGGCGGAATCATACTGACCAAGGAGACCATATACGCCATACTTGCGGCAAAGGCCGTCAAGCGTCATGGGATACTCTTCAGAAGATGACGAATTGGAAACAGCAGCCTGGGGGGCGTCTCCTCCCACATTGAAATCCATGCGTACGCCTTTGGTCTTGGACAGAAGCTGATCTGCTTCCTTCTTGGTAAAATACTTCTTCACACCGTCCTGGGCAACGGAGAACACAACCGTGCGCTCAATATTATCGGCCGAATTATATACGGGGACAAGATTTGCAAGGTCCTCACCTTCAAGGACAAAGTTGTCACGGATGCGGATACCACGCTCATCCAGCGGAGTGAGGTTGATACTGAGGCTGCTCAATTTTCCCTTGACTTCCTTACGGACGGGAACCACCGCCTGAACGGTCCACTGCTTGGGGGCATCTGGATTGGGGGATGTGTAAAGTTTTACGTCTGCTCCAAGGCTGAACGACGTGAATGCATTGCCTGCGAATTCCACGGTGTTCTTGGGGACATAAAGTTCTGCCGACTTATTGTCACTGCAGGCCACAGCCAAAACTGCGATGCAGGAAATAACAAACAGTTTTTTCATCATTTCAGTTTTTAGTGTTATCTGGTTTAGAGCGTCTTTTGTGTAAACACAAAGATAGTCAACAGCCCGCTCCATTGCAAGAGAAGCCGTTACATGTTGTAAAAACTATGTTACAAATCGTAAAAATGGGCCCTAAGACTTGGCCTTGAGCCATTCTGAAGGGCTCATGCCGGTTATCTTTTTAAAGCTGCGGTAAAAGGAAACGCGGTCCGAGAATCCGGCTCTATCGGCCACCTCCGACAGCGGAAGCGGCGGCTTTTCCTCCATCAGGAGACGGGCGTAACGGATGCGCCAGCTGTTGATAAAGTCTGAAAATGACTGCTTTGCCTGCTGATTTATACAGGCCGATACGTATGACCGGTTAGAGCCCACGGCCTCGGCAAGATCCGCTACCGTAAGGCCCTTTGAACGGAAAAGCTGCTGGTCCTGCATCTGGGCGCGGATCTTTTCCATAAGGGAAGCCTGGAAGCTGTCGTCCTCCGGGCCGGCCGGAACGCTGTCCTCTACGCGAACATCCTCCAGGGGCAGTTCCGTCTTATTCCCAAAGAAAAAGATAGTGAAAAGTAGGGCCGAGAAAAACAGCGCCGGAATCATAAGTACATTCTCTCCCATGAAGTGTTCCCTGCCCATAATATTGACGGCAAAGGAGCTCATGGCCGTCATAAGGAGAACTATCAGGAGCACAAACAGGGGGTCCAGGCGTTTTCCTTCAGGATTAGAATAATAGTTGTTGACACTTATCCTGAAGCGGTAAAGATCCCTTCCCGCAATAACGCTGGACGCAATTACAACCAGCGGGAACAACACTTGAGACACAACCTGAGCATCCCCAAAGAAGGAATAGACGAAAACCGCCACCGCCGGAACAAACCACAGGAGAAACTTTGGTTTGGGCGCATCCTTACCAGTAAGACACTCAACGTAGAAGGCAAACAGCGGATACACTGAGAGGTTACATAGGAAATACAGGCTCTCTGAAAAACCGCTTCCCAGGCTATTGAAATGCAGGAAATGGCAGAAGTACAGCAGCGTGGTCACAACAGCAAACACTGCAAGCGCCCTATGCGCACGGTCTGCCGCCC